>NZ_JBQHSE010000042.1:0-16960 GCF_052066395.1 Bariatricus sp. HCP28S3_A4
TATCCCTACGAAAGTAGTAAGACCCCTTGAAGACGACGAGGTAGATAGGGCAGAGGTGGAAGTGCAGTAATGCATGGAGCTGACTGTTACTAATCGGTCGAGGGCATAACCTGAGCAAACAGGCAAGAAGCGGAAAAGCATGAGTGGAAGAGACGGGGAGGATGCTTGCATCCGGAGCGGATCTTACAGGAATGGTTTCCGCGGAAAGTAAGTTTGAAATGGTAGGATAGGAAAGAAATGGATGGAGAGATAAAACTTTGTATGTGGTTTTGAAGGTACATAAAAAGAGATAGCTGCAGACTTTGGTGACAAGGTTTGCAGTTTTTTTCCATATAGGAATTTGATAATAAATTGACTTTTTTTGTTGCGGAATTTATAATTAATAAAGTCGCGTAGATATAAGATATTATAATAATTTAGAATAAAAATGAGAGGCAGGGATGACCATGTGGAATCCGGATAAGGCTATTATTATTACGAATAATGATAGGGTTTATGAGAAGTATAAAAAAGAAATGCAGGTGATTCTTTTAGATAGTTATGAAGATGTGTTGATTAAAACACGGGATATGGTTTACAATCGTCATATTCTGTTGACGCATCCACAGGCTTCCAGCCTGAAACCGAATCAGACGCCGTATCGTTCTGTTGTTGTTTATCCGAAGGGAGAAGAAGATAACATGAAGGATATCATGCTGATCGAGAAGTGTATCGAAACATACAGACAATGGCAGGAAATTGCACCGACACCGAAGAATTACGCAGAAAAAGTGGCAAATGATTTTAAGACAATTGATCTGTCTGTGATCGAGAATATAATCCCCAGAATTTCGTAATTGAAAACACGGCTGTAAGTATGGCTGTGCTCAAAAGTAAGTAGTGCGGGCAGAATCAGAGGATCTGCTTTGTGAGAGATTTACAATAGAATAAGAAAGGTAGAGTCTGCGTAACATGGAGCAACAGACGAAGAGTAATTATTTTAAAGGATTATCTAAGCGAGACTACATTGAAAAGGCATACGAGATTATACAAAATGAAGGAATTGCGGCAGTATCTATCCGAAGAATCGCTAAGGAAATGGGATGCTCCTCAGCAAGCATGTACCGGTATTTCGGCAATCTGACTGAATTATTATTTTATGCTGAGTTGAGGGAATTGCAAGGTTATATTAAGAGATTAAATGCAAGTGAAAAAAGATGGAAAAATGTATGGGATATTTATGTGGGGGTATGGGATTGCTATGCAAGAGAAGCATTTCAAAAACCTGAGGCATATGATTTGCTGTTTTTTAAGTATTCTAACATGAAACTGCAGAAGGTATTTAAAGAGTATTACGAAATGTTCCCTGAGGATATCGAGGATGCAAATCATATTTTTGCAGAGATGCTGTATGCTCCTAGTTTTGTAGGAAGAGATTTCCGGATGTGCAGAAGATGCATACGCGCAAATGCGATTAATTATTATGAAGCAATTCAGTTGAATCGTGTGGTCTGTATGACCTATAAGGGATATTTGAAAACGATTCTTGATGATGGTATTCGAGAAGAGCAGATCGAGGGAAGAGTGCGGGAATTTATTTCCGATGTAGATATGATTGTCATGAAATTGGCTAAAGATCTAAAAGGGTATAACGGATATTATTCAACGAAAAAGAACATATAAATTATAGGAAGACACAGCGTTATTACGTAGGCTGTGTCTTTTGCGTTATATGGAAAAAATGCACTATTGGGATGCAAATTAAAATGCTTAGTATGTGCAGAATTGTGAGCGATTATTCATAGAAAATATAAATATATCAATAATATCTATAAAAAAGCTTGAATGTTATCGCGATAAGTTGTATAATGTGGGCATAAGGTAAGCGGTAATAAGGTACGGAACACTTTTTTTTTACCCTTAAGTTATCGCGATTACAAATTTTAAAGGAGGGACCTAATATGAAATTGGAACTTGGTAAAATTGAAATTAATGATATCCAATTTGCTGACAGAACCTACATTGAGGATCATGTACTCTATGTAAACAAAGAAGAAGTAGAATCATTGGTTCTTGAAGATGACAAATTGATAGGATGCCACTTGGATATCGCAAGGCCAGGAGATTCAACGAGAATCACTCCGGTTAAGGACGTTATTGAGCCGCGTGTGAAGGTCAGCGGCGGAGAGATGTTTCCGGGGGTTATCGGAAAAGTTACACCGCCTGTTGGAGAAGGAAGAACACATGCACTGGACGGATGTTGCGTTGTAACTGTCGGAAGAATCGTTGGATTCCAGGAAGGTGTTATCGATATGAGTGGCGTTGCAGCTGATTACTGCCCGTTCTCTAAAACTGTTAATCTCTGTGTAGTAATTGAACCGAAAGAAGGGCTTGAGACACACGTTTATGAAAAGGCAGGACGTATGGCAGGACTTAAGGTTGCTACCTATATCGGAGAAGCTGGAAGAAATGTTGAACCAGACACGCTGGAAACTTACGAAACCAAGCCGATTTTCGAACAGGCTGCCGAGTATCCGGATCTGCCGAAGGTAGGTTATATTCATATGCTTCAGTCACAGGGACTGCTTCATGATACCTACTATTATGGCGTAGATGCGAAACAGTTTGTTCCAACATTTATGTATCCGACAGAGATCATGGACGGAGCAATCGTTTCCGGTAACTGCGTTGCTCCATGTGACAAGGTTACAACCTATCATCATTTACACAATCCGGTTATCGACGAATGTTACAAGCACCATGGAAAGGATATCAACTTCATGGGCGTTATCCTGACAAATGAGAACGTTTTCCTTGCAGATAAGGAAAGACATTCCGATATGGTAGCCAAGCTTTGCGAGTGGATGGGACTCGACGGTGTTCTGATCACGGAAGAAGGATATGGTAACCCGGATACAGACCTTATGATGAACTGCCGCAAGGTAGAACGTAAGGGTACAAAAGTTGTTTTGATTACAGACGAATTCCCAGGAAAAGATGGTAAATCTCAGTCACTTGCCGACACATGTGATGAAGCTACGGCACTTGCATCTTGCGGACAGGGAAATATGACTCTTCAGTTCCCGGCAATGGACAAGGTAATTGGCACTCAGGAGTATATCGAGAGCCAGATTGGCGGATGGGCTGGGTGTATTAACGAAGACGGTTCATTCGAAGCAGAGATTCAGATCATCATTGCATCTACGATTGCAAACGGCTTTAACAAGCTGGCAGCAAGAGGATACTAAGAAAGGGGGATCAGCAGTTATGGCAAAATATAGAATAGTTCATTACCTCAACCAGTTCTTTGCCGGAATTGGTGGAGAAGATAAAGCAGATTATCAGCCAGAAGTAAGAGAAGAGATCATTGGACCCGGACAGGCACTTGCATCAGGTCTTGGAGAAGATTATGAAATCGTTGCAACCGTTATCTGTGGTGACAACTACTTTGGAGAAAATCTTGATGCGGCAACTGATACGATCGTAGAGATGGTTAAGAAATATGAACCGGACGTATTTGTAGCAGGACCGGCATTCAACGCCGGGCGTTATGGAGTTGCTTGTGGAACAATTTGTAAGGCAATTGAAGAAAGACTTGGTATTCCGGTACTTTCCGGTATGTATATTGAAAACCCGGGGGCTGATATGTTCAAGAAGGACGTGATCCTTGTTGAGACGGGTAACTCAGCAGCTACGATGAGAAAAGCAGTTCCGAAGTTTGTCAATCTGATTCAGAAGATGGCGACAGGTGAGGAGATCCTTGGACCGAAGATTGAAGGATATCTGGAGAGAGGAATCCGTGTAAACTACTTTGCGGAGGAAAGAGGAGCTACACGTGGTATGAATATGCTGATCAAGAAGATGGCAGGAGAGCCGTTTGAAACAGATCTTCCGATGCCGAAATTTGACCGTGTACCGCCTGCAGAACCGATCAAAGATATAAAACATGCTAAAATCGCTCTGGTTACTTCCGGTGGTATCGTTCCACAGGGCAACCCGGATCATATCGAATCCTCCAATGCAACCAAGTTCGGCACTTATTCAATTGAAGGTATGGACAGCATGTCACCGGATGATTTCACAACTATCCACGGAGGATACGACAGACAGTTCGTTATGGCGAATCCGAACCTGGTAGTTCCGCTTGATGTTATGCGCGAACTGGAAAAAGCAGGAGAATTCGGAGAACTGTTGAATTACTTCTGTACCACAACCGGTACCGGTACAGCGACAGGATCTGCTGCAAAATTTGGTGATGCGATCGGACAGAAATTTATCGAGGATCATGTTGACGGTGTTATCCTCGTCAGCACATGAGGTACCTGTACACGTTGCGGTGCAACGATGGTTAAAGGTATTGAAAAATACGGTATTCCGGTCGTTCATATGGCTACAGTAGTTCCGATTTCCAAGACAATCGGTGCGAACAGAATTATCCCGGGCGTAGGTATTCCATATCCGTTAGGAGATCCTACACAGGGTGAAGGTGATTCTAAGAAGATTCGTGAAAGATTGGTTAGAAGAGCACTGAAAGCGCTTCAGACTCCGGTTACGGATCAGACTGTTTTTGAAAAAGACATTTAATACAATAGAATATTGTGTGCCTTTAGACGTAGCCCGGAACGGGCTGCGCCTAAAGGTGTTAAGTAATTTACAATTATTGGGCTTTGCCGGTAACAAAGCCCAACAGATATATCATAACATATCTGACACAAAATGAGAATAATAATTTCTCATGGAAGGAGAGTGTTTTATGAGCAATAATAATAACGGACAGCCTGCACAATGGAATTCAAGGTTCGGATATATCATGGTTGCGGCGGGGGCGGCCATTGGACTCGGTAACATTTGGAAATTCCCATATCTGGCTTACAGAGGCGGCGGCGGTATTTTCCTGATTACATATATTATTATCATCATCCTGATGGCACATCCGATGGTAGAGATGGAAACGGCAATCGGTCGTTTCGGAAAATCCGACACGGTTACTGTATACGAGAAGATTAATAAAAAATGGGGATTTGTAGGCTGGATCGCAAATATCTGTACGATCGGTATCAATATGTTCTACGTAGTAGTAGGCGGCTGGGTACTGAAATACGCGGCACAGTTTATTTTCAGCGGTGATTTCGGTGAAGACACAAGTTCTTTCTTTAATGGCTTTATCAGTGAACCGGTTGAACCTTTGATCTGGTCAACAATTCTGCTCGCTTTTACTTGCTTTTTGTTACTGTTTGGTATTACGGAAATTGTTGAAAAAGTTACGAAAGTCATTATGCCTGCACTGTTTGTAATTCTGATTTTCTGTGCCGTTTATGCATGTGCGGTTACACCAGGTGCAGTAGAAGGACTTAAGTACTATCTGCTCCCGGATTTCAAGAATTTCAACTTTAAGGTATTTGCTGATGCGGCGACTCAGGTACTGTTCTCAGTTGGTATTGGCTGGGGTATCTTTACGACTTTAGGTGCAAACATTCCGGATTCCAATAATCTGAAGAGCGATGCTATTTTGGTCAGCGTTTGTGATACAATGGCAGCGATCCTTGCCGGTTTTGTAGTTATTCCTACTGCGTTTGCAGGAGGAATGGAAGTTTCTAAGGGACCGGCTCTGCTGTTCGACGTTATGGCAGGTATCTACGGTAAGCTTCCGGGCGGAAGACTGATCGGTTCAGCTTTCTTTATTGGCGTAGCATTTGCAGTACTTTCTTCTTTGTTCACATTCTTTGAGATTTCTATCAGAACATTCGAAGAAAAATTGAAAATGGGACGTAAGAAAGGTATCATCGTATTTGCAATCATCGTACTTATTGGTAACATTTTTGTATCTCTTGGATTTGGTCCACTTTCTAACTTCAAGCTTCCGTGGCCGAGCTTCCAGGGTATTGAGATGTACGGTCTGTATGACTGGCTTGACTGCTTCACCGGTTACTTATTACTTCCTCTTGGCTGCTTACTTACCTGTATTTTCGTTGCGAAAATCTGGGGATTTGAAGGGTATGAGAAAGAATTATATAAGAACACCGACCACAAGTTAAGTAAATTTGATAAGGCTCTCACAGTAGTAGTTATTCCGTTGTTTATGGTTATCGTTCTTTTGAACGTATTTGGCTTCCTTGGATAATTGACATAATTAATCATATAGCCCTCTGGTAACTCACCAAAAGGGACGAGGCATTCTATGTGCCGCGTCCCTTTTGGCAGTTTTCTGTTCATACTGTATTATTGCCTTTTAAGCTGAAGAAGATATCAAATCTTCCAGTGATTTGAAGGAGTATCCCATTTCTTCCCATTTTGTCAGGAGTTCATCGAGAATCTGGGCATTGGTGGAAGAAGTGCTGTGCAGGAGCACGATTGCACCCGGATGAATGCGGGAAAGGAGCTTGTCGAAAGCGTCTTCTTTTGACGGTTGTTGATTTTCATACCAGTCTACGTAGGCGAGACTCCAGAAAAATGTTTTGTAGCCCATATCTTTGGCCATCTGAAGATTGCTCTCGCTGTATTTCCCCTGTGGGGGTCTGTAGTATTTGGTCATTTCTTCGCCTGTGATTTCTTTATACAATTCTTCTACGGATTGCACTTCTTCGGCAAAGGCTTCTTTTGAGGAAATCTGGGACATATCTTTATGATGATATGTATGATTTCCAACGGTGTGCCCTTCTTCTGTCATTCGAAGAATCAAATCCTTATTATTTTCCAGATAAGTACCGACAACGAAGAAAGTAGCGGGGACCTGGTGCTTTTTGAGTGCATCGAGAATCGGCGCGGTGTTTCCATTTTCATAACCGGCATCGAAGGTAAGGTATATGACTTTTTCGTCCGTATTTTCAGCGTAATATGCGTCGTAAACGGCAAGTTCGTCATATGTAGCATTGGCTACGGGCGGTTCTCCTTCTTCCTGAAAACTCAGTCCCCAGTTTCCTTCGGAAGAGGTGGTGACAGTTTCGGGAAAATATAGCTCTTTCAGTCTGGCGGCTCCGATGCCTGTGAGGAAAGAAAGGCAAAGAATAGAGCAGACAAGGAGAGAACGCTTTATAAGTGATTTGGAAAGCATAATAACTCCAAAGTATATTTTTAAGAAAATATATGTGAAAGTATTTGCGAAAAGAAGCGTCAAAGCTGGACTTTCGGAAGAAAAAGCGATATGATAACGTTGTTTGTGCATTTTATATGCTGACTGAATTTACAGAAACGGATTGAAGGAGGAATGAGTATGGCATATATGGCAAATGAAGAACGATATCAGATTATGAAATACAACAGGTGCGGAAAGAGTGGCTTGATGCTTCCGATGGTTTCTCTTGGCTTATGGCACAATTTTGGAAGCAATGCCAGCATGGACAATATGAAAGCGATGTGTTTCAAGGCATTTGATCTTGGCATCACGCATTTTGATTTGGCAAATAATTATGGGCCTGAGATTGGAAGTGCTGAATATAATTTCGGGAAGATCCTGCATGAAGACTTGTATCCATACCGGGATGAACTTATCATCAGTACCAAAGCGGGATATAAGATGTGGGAAGGGCCTTATGGCGACGGGGGAAGCCGTAAGTACCTGATTGCAAGTGTAGATCAAAGCCTCAGACGCATGGGACTGGAGTATGTAGACATTTTTTATCATCACAGGATGGATCCGAAAACGCCGTTGGAAGAGACGATGGAAGCGTTGAATACGATCGTTAAAAGCGGTAAGGCACTCTATGCAGGGATTTCGAATTATGACGGACCGACGATGGCGAGAGCGGTGGAAATTCTGGAGGAGCTTAAGTGCCCGTTTGTGATCAATCAGAACCGCTATTCTATTTTTGACCGTACGATTGAATTAAATGGCCTGAAGAAAACGGCGAAAAGAATGCGGAAAGGTATTATTGCATTCAGCCCGCTTGCCCAGGGACTTCTGACAGACCGTTATCTGAACGGTATTCCGGAAAACAGCCGTATTCGCGCTGACGGACGGTTTCTGACAGAGGCGGCACTCACACCGGAGCGACTGGAACAGATCAGGGCGCTGAATGAGATCGCTGCCGGAAGAGGACAGACTCTCGCGCAGATGGCACTGAGCTGGGTACTGAAGGATGAGGACGTGACGAGTGTGCTGATCGGTGCATCGAGTCCGGAGCAGATTGAAGAGAATGTAGGAATAATCAATCAGACGGGATTTACGGAAAATGAACTGGCTGAGATCGACAGAATCAGTCTGAGAAGTTAAATACTTTATTCTTTTAAGTATAAGCCGGGTTGTCTTTCGAAATTTAAGTGTATAAACAGAAAAAAAGAAATATTCTTGTCTTAGCCAAGGCGTATTGACTTCTGGAGGGTTTCGTTCTACCATTGCATTCAGTTGATGCGCACAACCAATCAGCAGCCAAGGAGAGAATAAAATGGCACAGGCTTATGACCCATATACAAACGTAATTCATACTATGACAAAAGCAATGGAAATTGGTCATATTGACCAGTCTATGTTTGAGATTCTGAAAAATCCACAGCGGGAAACCAAAGTATATCTTCCGATTGAGATGGATGATGGGAGTGTTAGAGTGTTTGAAGGATATCGAGTTCAGCATTCCAATATACGCGGACCGTTCAAAGGAGGCATTCGATATCACCAGACCTGTGATTTGAACGAGGTGAAGGCACTTGCAACGTGGATGACCCTGAAGTGTGCAGTGGCAGATATTCCATACGGTGGGGCGAAGGGCGGCATTCAGGTTGATCCGGGAACTTTATCGGAGAGAGAATTGCGAAGACTTACCAGGCGATATATATTTGCAATAGCACCAATTATTGGCGCGGATACAGATATTCCGGCTCCTGATGTGAATACCAATCCACAGACCATGGCATGGGTTCTGGACACATACAGTCAGTTAAAAGGACATCCGTGCCCGGGAGTTGTAACCGGAAAGCCGGTTGAACTTGGAGGATCAAGAGGAAGAAATTCAGCAACAGGAAGAGGAGTTGTTATCAGTGCGAAACTGCTGCTTACTCTGGAAGGAAAGACATTGGAAGGAACGACTGTGGCAATACAGGGAATGGGAAATGTCGGTGCCAATGCAGCAAGAATCTTCTATCACAGGAAAGCAAAAGTCATTGCCATCAGTGATGTATCAGGCGGACTTTACTGTGAGGAGGGATTGGACATTGATGCGATTTCACTCTATTTGAATCAGGGTGGGAAATTACTGAAGGACTACGGTGCACCTGGAGTTACACATATTACAAATGAAGAGGTGCTGACATGTAAATGCGATGTTTTGGTACCGGCTGCGCTGGAAAATCAGATTACAGAAGCAAATGCTGGAAAATTGCAGTGTGGCTGTATTGTGGAGGCGGCAAATGGCCCGACAACAGAAGGGGCAGATGATGTGTTGGAAAAACGGGGAATCACCTTGATTCCGGACATCTTTGCAAACAGCGGAGGAGTCATTGTCTCTTATTTTGAATGGGTTCAGAATATTCAGGAACTGACATGGGAACGAGATCAGGTAAATGAAATGCTTGAAAAACTGATGTCAAAATCTTTTCAAGAAATTTTGAATGTTACAGAAGAATGTCATTGCAATTTCAGAATGGCGGCTTATATTGTAGCATTGAGAAAGCTGGTATTTGCGGAAAAAATGAAAGGGATTTTTCCGTAAAATGAAGGGAAAAGAAAAACGAGAGGAGAATGGCGGTGTAAATATCCTCAATTACACCGCCATTCTTTCTTTATTTATCAGTAAAAATGGAATTACATAAATGTATTGGCAGTCCCTACATAACGGATTCCATTTTCAAAAACACGTTTACCGCCCAGGGTGACGAACTTCACATCGTTCAGACAGGTGATATCTTTGCTTGCATCTCCACTTACGACCAGAAGGTCTGCGTCAAGTCCTTCTTTAATGAGGCCGCGCTGGTTTTCAAAGCCGAGTACTTTGGCGGGATTCGAAGTTGCAGTTTGAATGGCCTGTAACGGAGTGATTCCGTATTCCACCATATACTGAAGTTCTCTTGGAAGAGGCAGTAGTGGTGAGCCGTAAACGACCATGTCGGTTCCGGCAAGAACCGTGACACCGGTATCATAGAATTTTTTGAAATTATCCCTGTAAGCTTTGTAGGCAGGTTCAAAATATTCCCAGTTTGCCATTTCCTTCTGCATGACCGGATCATTTACCGGTTTGCCTGCATTTTCTTCCAGATTCTTTTTCGTGATTTCATATAAATAAGTATAGGCCATGATGGTTGGAGTCCAGGCGATTCCCTTCTCTGCCATCTGCTGTACCTGCTCGTAGGTTAAAAAGGTTCCGTGTTCGATGGTATCAAATCCGGCGTCGATGCTCATCTGAATGCCCGGCTGTGTTCCGGCGTGGATTCCACATTTGATCCCTCTTCTGTGACATTCGTCAGCGGCAGCATTTAACTCTTCCTGCGTATACTCGGGAGTACTGCTGCGATGTGTGGTGAGGATCTTGATCCATTGTGCTCCGTCACGAACCTGACGGCGGATCTCCTTGCGAATCTCCCATGGCCCGTCTACCTGGGCAATATCATCGTCCCATCCGTGCCCGCCTGTCATGCACATACCGTTGTCGACATGTGTGATTCTCGGAATTGTGATAAATCCTTTCTCTGCCGCGAGATTCAGGGTTGCACAGAGCTTCCGCGCGGAAGTCATATCACGCACGCTGGTGATACCGCGCTCAAATGCGGCCTGTGCGTGCTGCAGAGCAAATAACGTGATCAGTTGGTCATTGTAATTGAAGCTGTCCGGCTGTGAGAACCAGTAGCCGAGATGCACGTGCATATCGCAAAGCCCCGGTAAAAGGGTGGCATCGCCATAGTCCTTCACTTCTTTTTCCGGAAATTCCGCGATGAGTGCTTCTTTCGGCCCGATTTTTCGGATCGTTCCATTTTCAACAGCAACGGCTTTATCTTCCAGTACCGTCTTGCCATCGCCGGTAATGAGATGTTTTGCGCAAATAATCATGATTTTATTCCTGCCTTTATTTTTAGTTTCATGACTCAAGTATAACATCTGCCGGGTAAGATATCCAGATGGATTTCATCTTGTATTTCTTCTTGCAGATTAATCGCCTTTTTTGTAAAGAACAAAAGAAAAGATCATAGGAACCACTGCCAGAGGAATCAGGAGCAATACGGTGAGAATCGGAAATCCGAAAAGTCCGAAGAATATCATAAGAATTCCTCCGATGATCCAGAGATATCCTGCGAGATGGTGTGTCTTATTCCAGTTTTCCTCGCTGGCGAGAGTCCATGGAATCTTGATTCCTATGGTGTAATTCTGGCGGCATTTTGGAAGGTAGTTGCCGCAAATAGTGAAGATAATTCCGACCATAATCATGGCAATCTTATCGATGGGAAGCTCATGCCCCATATTGATAAGGAGGGATGCCGGTACCATGATTAAAGAAAGCACAGGAATACACCATTTTCCAAGTAATTTGATCGCGGGAGCGGAATTGTTGTTTCGTGGGTCATGATCCAGGCCTACATGGACAACAATATTGAGAACAGCCATCAGGAGTGGAAGACCGAAAGCACCAATAAGTCGCGGTGCATATCCGTTCGGCTCATTATTTGGTCCCCAGTGTATCGCCATCTGTTCCGGCAGACGGGTGTAAACTGCAGCGGAGAAAATCATGGGCAGCAGACAGAGCAGTGTAGTAAGGATCAGAGTCTTATTTTTTTTCATCAGAAACACCTCCAAATTGTGAAAACCAAAGCATCATTTCTTCAAATACGGATACATTGATTTCATAATAAATGTAATTCTTGTAGCGGGACTCGAAAACCAGTCCGGCTTTTTTGAGTTGTGATAAGTGATAGGAAATTGTAGCATTGGTCATATCAAAATTTTCCGCAATCTCGCCGGCGGACTTTTTGCCGTCCTTAAGCAGGACGAGGATCTCCCGGCGGACCGGATCAGATAATGCTTTAAACGTATCTGCGAACGCCAAATGATCACCTCCAATTGGTATAAGCATTTAGAAATATTTCTAAATAGAATATATCATGAAGAAACCATAAAATCAACATCTATTTAGATAAAAATCTAAATAGGTAATTTGGAAATTATTATTGACAAAAGTGTCTGTTCATGATATAAATATCAAGTAGCCTTTTTTGAGGTAAATAATTGAATATAGGGGATTGGTCAAATGGTATGACAGGAGTCTCCAAAACTCTTAGCGGGAGTTCGATTCTCTCATCCCCTGTCAGATAAAGCACTGATAATGTTGAACTTGTAACATTTAAGTGCTTTTTTGTTTGTTAGATAAAAAAATTGTGTTCGTGAAAAAGAGTATGAAGGAAATACTTTATTGACAGAATAATTGATGGATGTTATCATACAGAATATTAACGAATATTTGCACAAAGATGTACTTTGCTATAAAAGCAGTACATCTTTTTTCTTTTCCCAAGATATAACAAGGATTAGACACTACAGAACTTAAAATCGACTGGAGGCAAAAACTTATGAAAAATCATGAATTAGATTCTGTTGATCACACAATTTTAAATATCTTACAACAAAATGCCAAGCTTCCACTTAAAGAGATTGCGGAAAATGTTTATTTATCTGTACCTGCAGTGTCGGCAAGAATCGAAAAAATGGAAAAAGAAGGTTATATCACAGGGGATCAGGCACAGGTAAATCCTATTGCATTGGGTTACCATATCAAAGCTTTGATTAATCTTGAGGTTCCTCCGGAAGAGAAAAGTGTATTTTATCCATATATCAAAGAATGCTTAAATGTCGTTGAATGCAACTGTGTAACCGGAGAGTATTCTATGGTGCTGGAAGTATTATTTCCAAGCACCGTGGAGCTTGATAAGTTTATCGGTGAATTGCAACGCTTTGGAAGAACTAAAACCCTTATAGTTTTTTCAACTTCTGTGGAACATAGAGGAATTCCGGCAAACCCGAATGAGATAGTACGTGAATGATCTTTTTTTGTAAGAGAAAGTAAAATAATCATTGTATCAAAAAAGCACTAAATACGCTGAACCGCAACATATTTAGTGCTTTATCTGACAGGGGATGAGAGAATCGAACTCCCGCTAAGAGTTTTGGAGACTCCTGTCATACCATTTGACCAATCCCCTATGTATTGAATTGATTTGCGTGAAATCATACTGTATTCTTATACCATAGTTTGTAATATCTGTCAATCAATATCTTTGAAAATAGAGTGCCGGGAAGTAAAAAAATAATGGGAGTGAAAGTTGAGGTTTACGTGCTAATCTGTAATTATTTTGTTTTAGAACGTAGTGGTTGGGGAGTATTACGTTTTGTTTTCAATTTGTTGCTGTATTCGCTATACTAGTATATCGGCTTGGTCATTAAGCTGAATTAAGATAATCAGAAAATAATGTATTTCATTTCGAAGTTCTTGAGTTGTATATGTACGTTGGTAGACACCGATATAATTGGCAGAAATTATTTTTGATTCAAAGATAAGAGTTGCAATTTTCTGAAAAAATGTGGAAATGAAGAATTTTAAAAATATGGCGATTTGCTCTTTTATTTTGCCATGGATTGGTGTATGATAGATAACGTAGCCACCAAATATAGTGGAGAAACGCAAAAGTGACGCAACATTTGGTAGATGTTGATAGGGGTTAAAGGTAAGGAGAAATATATGGATACAGTAGTAAAAACAAGGGTTATCAAGAGGAATGGGGAAGAAGTATCATTTGATCAGACTAAGATTGTGAATGCGATTGAGAAGGCTAATCAGGAGATTGCACCGATTCATCAGATGAATCAGCATCAGATTCTGGCGATCGCAGATACCATTGCTCAGAAGGCAGAAGAGATGACACATGCTGTTCATGTGGAAGATATACAAGATATGGTAGAGACCGGAATTATGGAGATGCGTGGGTATGAGGTGGCGCAGAAGTACGTGCGCTATCGTTATAAGAGAGAACTGACTCGTAAGTCCAATACTACAGATAATGGAATTCTGTCTCTTCTGGAACACATGAATGAAGAAGTGAAGCAGGAAAATTCGAATAAGAATCCGGTCATCAATTCGACACAGAGAGATTATATGGCAGGAGAAGTAAGTAAGGATCTGACTCGCCGTGTCCTTTTGCCGGAAGAGATTGTACGTGCACATGAAGAAGGAATCATCCATTTCCATGATATGGATTATTTTGCACAGAAGGAACATAACTGTGATCTGATCAACCTGGAGGATATGCTTCAGAACGGAACGGTGATCAGCGAAACGATGATTGAGAAACCGCACAGCTTTTTTACTGCTTGTAATGTCACCACACAGATCGTAGCACAGGTAGCCAGCAACCAGTATGGCGGACAGTCATTTACACTGTCTCATCTGGCACCGTTTGTGGATGTGAGCCGTCAGAAAATCCGTAAGAGTGTGATTGAGGAGAGAATGGAATCCGGTGAATCACTGGATGAAGGAATCATCAAAAAAGTGACAGAGCGTCGTCTCCGTGAGGAAGTGAAGAGCGGAATCCAGACGATCCAGTATCAGCTGATCACGCTGATGACCTGTAACGGACAGGCACCGTTTGTGACTATGTTCATGTATCTGGATGAGGTCCCGGAAGGACAGACCAGAGATGACCTTGCGATGATCATTGAAGAAGTACTGATCCAGCGTATGCAGGGAGTTAAAAATGAGAAGGGTGTCTGGATCACTCCGGCTTTCCCGAAACTGATCTATGTGCTGGATGAGGATAATATCACAGAAGAATCCAAGTACTGGTATCTGACAGAACTGGCAGCAAAATGTACCGCAAAACGTATGGTTCCGGATTACATTTCCGCAAAGAAGATGCGAGAACTGAAGCAGGGCGATGTGTACACCTGTATGGGATGCCGTTCTTTCCTGACGGTAGAAGATTCTCAGCGCAATCCGGATGGAAGCCACAAATACTACGGAAGATTTAATCAGGGAGTTGTGACGATCAATCTTGTAGACGTTGCATGTTCTTCCGAAGGGGATATGGATAAATTCTGGGAAATCCTGGATGAGAGACTGGAGCTTTGCCACAGAGCGCTCCGCTGCCGTCATGAACGTCTGCTTGGTACTGTTTCAGACGTGGCTCCGATCCTCTGGCAGCATGGAGCACTGGCCAGACTGAAAAAGGGAGAGAAGATCGACAAACTGCTTTATAACGGATATTCAACGATTTCACTGGGCTATGCAGGACTTTATGAAATGTGTGTGCGCATGCTCGGCAAATCACATACAGATCCGGAGGCGAAGCCATTTGCACTGGCTGTTATGCAGAGACTGAATGATAAATGTAAAGAGTGGAAAGAGGCAGAAAACATCAGTTATTCTGTTTACGGAACACCGATGGAATCTACAACCTACCGCTTTTCAAAATGCCTGCAGCGCCGGTTTGGAATCATTCCGGGTGTGACGGATAAGAATTATATTACGAACAGCTACCATGTTCATGTAACCGAACAGATTGATGCATTCCAGAAGCTGAAATTCGAATCCGATTTCCAGAAATTATCACCGGGCGGGGCAATCAGCTATGTGGAAGTTCCGAACATGCAGAATAACATTCCGGCAGTTCTTACAGTTATGAAATTTATTTATGACAATATTATGTACGCGGAACTGAATACCAAGAGTGATTTCTGCGAATGCTGCGGATATGACGGAGAGATCCAGATCGAAGAAGATGAGACAGGAAAACTGATCTGGAGATGCCCGAACTGTGGTAATACCAATCAGGATAAGCTCTTTGTGGCAAGAAGAACCTGTGGATATATCGGAACGCAGTTCTGGAATCAGGGACGTACACAGGAGATTAAGGACAGGGTGCTGCATTTGTAAATAAGAAATGATTAAAAGGAATTTACTATGAAAAAAAGATATTTTTTGAAGATGCTGCTATTTATGATTTTAGGTATGGTAATTTTGCCTGGATGTACAAAGTCGCAGGTGCTGAAAGGGAAGAGTGAAGAAGAACAACTGGAAAAGCAAAAAGAGAAATCACCTTATTATTTTTCATTTACCGTCACAAAAGAAGAAGGAAATAAGTTGAATACTTATAATTATATTTCTGATTTTGAGACGAAGACGATAGATGAAAAGTCGAAGATTCCTTACACCTCCCAATATCCTTTGACTGTATACTTAGATTCAAAGGATGAGGTATATTACACATACCGAGAAGATGGAGCAGGCGATGATGAGATTTATCGAAAGAAGTGCGGAAGTTTGAACGGGAACCGGTTGACAGATTCTTTATTTGCCGTTAATTATATTTTCCCATTTGCAGATAGAGTATATCTAGTAGCTGTTGAAAATGGAACAAGGGCGATGGGCTTGTTTAAGCTTGAAAATGGAGAAATATGCAGGATGCTGAAGGATGAGGATGCATTTGTATGGCAGGTGAATTACAATTCTGATATAGAGAAAATTGTATTCAATACATATTCCCAGTCGGAATTTGATGAGAAGATGGCAAATAATATGGGAGAAGAATCTTTTGGTGTGAATACGATTTATGAGATGGATTTAGAAACAGAAAGAATCCAGAAGATTGCAGATGTAGAGGCGGGATATATGACAGCAATTGTATTAGATTCTTCTGGTGACATTTATTATCAAATAGGAGATTGGTACAAACTGAAAAATGGAAAATCCCAGAAATCGACTGTCTTTGAGGAATTGGAGATAGATAAACTGATTTCCATGCAAAATAGTAAAGTGTATTATATTTCATATGAATCGGAAATTATAGGTTATGACTTAGAAACCGGAGAGAAAGAATCATTTTATACCCTAAAAGAGAAAAATGCAGCAATAAATAATGCGGTGTTATTGAGAAGATAAAGTATACGATATCGAATCATAATTATTAACTAAGACTTCCCATACCCAAAATGGGCTTCGTACCTTGAAAACTCAATATTTCAGCTAACAAAATAGCGATTTATGCTTTAGCTGCCCACGAATCAAGTGCATTTTGC
>NZ_JBQHSE010000043.1:0-15574 GCF_052066395.1 Bariatricus sp. HCP28S3_A4
ACCATACATTGCAATAAAATACAATATAATAAAACCAAAAAATTGACACAAAAAAACAGGTTTTATGCGGCCTGCAAGTACTTTTCCTATTGTTTAACTGTCAAACTCCCGTGTAGATTTCCCACATCCATTCAATCCCATAATTGCAATACCATATACCATATATTTGCACCACCAACTTCAAAGTTTCTGTTCCCTATAAAATTAATTTATCGGAATTTACCAAATCGTCAAACAACGATTTGTTCATTTAAAGGGGCATAACCCCATGCCCCTATTCTACAACATTTTTCTCCTGTTGTATATCCGAAAGACTATCCGATACACGCTTCCGTTGTTCTCATTGCCGCCTCTTTTCCTTCCTGTCTCTGGCTGTTCTGCTTGATGGCAGTAATTCTGTCATGAAGGGACTGGTGCTCCTCTTTCTCCTCGTCTTGCTCTTCTTCCCCTTCCATCACAGTTTCCTTTTCATCCATATTCAGCAAGGCATTCAGTTCCGACAGACGCTCCAGTTTCTGGTTCAGTTCTTCCTCTTTCGGGAATGGTTTTTTCACCTCTTCCATCGCATTTTTCAGCTGTCCCTGCACCGTTTCAAGCTTTTGCTCTGCTTCTGCCAGTTTTTGCGGGATTGACTCCAATGCGTTATTAATCCTGATGATATTACCGTTTTCATCGGAACCAAGGCTAACACGATATACGTTTTCATTTTTCAGGGAAAGGATAAATTCCTTATTCCAGAAATCAAACTTTAGTCGGATAGAAAATCCCTGATACTGTCCGACACTGATCATGGCATCTGCCTGTTTCATGGACTGACAAACAGCAAGAAGGGCTGTTCCTGCCTCTTTTTTCTCATAAAATACCGTGCCACCGACTTCCATCACAAATTTCTCCGGATCCGTGATCTTATTTGCCTGATACTGTTCCAGATCCGCTTTGTATCCCTCGATACTTTCCTTAAGTACTGCTATCTGTTGTGGGAAATTCTTTGCGATATCATCTTCCAGCCGGTAATGGTTGCTCACAAAATTCGCTTTCAGCAGTTTCAGCTTCGATACTTCCACATCCAGTGCCATTTTTTCCTTAATCGCCGGATTCCCCGTTGCCAGGGCTTTTACTTCCGCATAGGATAATGCCGTATCGTCCACATCCTCGCAGCTTCGTACCGGTGATTTGCTGGTCATGATCTGGGAAATGAATTTCTGTTTGCTTTCGATCAGCTGCCACATGAAACTGTCAAAGGTCCCTTCTGTCACATACCGATAGATATGCACTTTCTTATTCATATTACCCTGACGGATGATACGCCCTTCCCTTTGTTCCAGATCAGTCGGTCATTTTTTGCGGACAGTTCATACATGCTATCCTTTTCTGTTCTCTGCTCCTGCGTTTGCTCTCGTTTGATTTCTCCCTCCGTATCTTCTTGGCACAAGCAGGACAATACCTTGATGCACCAGAGCCCGGGACATATTCAACGCCGCACACCGTACAATTTTTAGCGGGCATTGCTGCCCACCGTTTTGTAGGTATGATATGTAATTCATCGACAAAGCCGATGAATTTATAGTAAATCTTGATTTCCTGCTTCACTGTTCCGTCTGCCATCTTCTCACGCTCCGAAACAAGTATCTTGTCTATGAGTGCGTTTATAACTGTTGCATCCAGTTCTTTTAAGCCTTGATAATTTCGGATAAGGGCGAGGAAGTCACGGATTCCCCGTGATTTCTCGTAGCTTTCATTAAGAGTTTCCGTCACCTCTTTCAGCCTTGCTTCAATTTCAAGCTGCTCTTTCTGGTATTTCCCCGACATCATCTCAAAATTCCGCTCGGTAATACGCTCCATGACCTTATCCTCGTAGAGAGAGGAAAACAGCCTGTCCAGTTCCGCAAGGCGTTTGTTCAGCTTCTTACGTTCTTTCTCTAATGCTTTCGCCCTGCTCTGGTCTGTTTCCGTGAGCCGCTTTTCTATGGCCCTGACCGCCTTTTCATCATTCACTGCCATATCCGCAAAACAGTTGATGTCGGCAAGAACGGCATTGAATAAATCCCTTGCTTCTATATTGTGGGCACTACACTCGCTTCTTCCGTTTCTTGCATAATTATTACATGAATACTGTACACAGTCGATAATCTCTGGGCGTTTCCTCCTGTGTACGTTCATTGCCCGCAGAGCACATCCGCAGTCCACACACTTGATAACGCCTGCAAAAATATTTACAAATCCTCCCTTGTTCTGTGGAAGCCTACGACTTGTAATAAGCTGTTGGACAATATCAAATTCCTCCTGCGTGACTATTCCCTCATGGGTATTGGGTATCACTTCCCATTCTTCGGGCAGCTTAGAGGGGCGTTTCTTGCTTTTCATATTGGCGGCAATCCGTTTGTAGCCTACAAGATTTCCCGCATATATCGGGCTTCTTAAAATGCTCCTCACGCTGTTCCCACTCCAAATATAGCGTTTGTCCTCGTTCCCCTCAAAATGACGTTCAAAGCCTGTTTCGCCACGCTCCGCCGCATAAGCGGCAGGGCGTAGGATATGCTGTTTATTAAGATGTCTGCAAATTTTGGCAACTCCATTCCCTTTTAATGCAAGGTCGAATATCTCTTTTACAACATGTGCCACTTTATCATCTATCAGCAGATGGTTGTGGTCGGCAGGGTCTTTGATATAGCCATAAGGGGCGGTAGTTCCCATGAATTTCCCCTGTTGAAACCTCGCCCGATATGCCGATTTTATCTTAACAGATATGTCAGCGGCATACATTTCGTTTAAAATGTTGCGGAAAGGCGTGATGTCCATAGCAGATTTATTCAAGGTATCTACGCCGTCATTGACCGCTATATACCTCACGTTATGCTCTGGGAAGAAAACTTCCAGATATAACCCACAATCAAGATAGTTTCTCCCCAGACGGGATAAATCTTTCGTAATCACGCAGTTTATCAGACCGCTTTCAATGTCTTTTATCATATTCTGGAAACTTGGTCTTTGGAAATTTGTACCAGAATAACCATCGTCCACATACGTTTTTGCTATGTGCCATCCCTGCTTTTTCACATAATCCGTGAGGATGGATTTCTGTGTCGCAATGCTCGCACTCTCGTTATCCGTACCATCGTCTTTAGATAAGCGGCAATAAATGCCGACTAAATAGATTTTCTTTTCTTCTTTGATTCCTGCCATACTGTAAAACCTCCGTATCTGTCCTATCTGTTTTCATGTCCCATTGCGTACATTCTAAGCGGACAGCCCCTCATTGTCGAAGGTGTCGCCCTCGGCAATCTTCTTCCGAATATCCTCGGAGATAATCGGGACAAACGCTTCTGTAACGGTCTGTGTGCCGACATATTCACGGCTGATTATCATCTGCACTGGTGCTTTTGGCACGATACGCTTTCTCTTTTTATCTGCTTTCTTATCCTCGCCCATACTTAAATCTTCCTTTCCAGACAGGGCAGGGAAGAGTTTGGAAATGTCCCCGCCCTGCCAATCAGATACCATTAATCCTCGCTGTTTAATTCTTTCTGTAATGCTTTAAGGAGTGCCGCCGCTTCATCAGCGTTCAGCGTGATTCCCTTGCCGCACTTTTCACGGTTCGGGGAAAAGCTGCGGATGTCATACTTCGGCTCTTTCCCATTCCATGAAATGAGATTGATTTCCTTTGTGTAGCCACTGTCGCCCGTAGACAATACTGCGATTTCCTTTACGATTTCATACTGGATTTCTCTCATTCTCCATACCTCAACTCTCTGTATTTACTTCCCGAAAAAAGAAGATTAGCGGCTGTCACGGTTGCGTTTCCTCTGCAACTCACGCTCCAAAAGTTTGATGATGGTTTCCTCCATCTGCTTCGGCGTTGTGTTCTTCGGAAAGTATTTTTTCAGCTTGCTTGTGTTGATTTTCAAGGTTTCTTTCTGGTTGCCCTTTTCCTCCGTCATAATCGCAAATATCGTATCCATGTCAAGCCGCCCGCTCTGGCTTAACTGTTTCATCCGCTGTGCCTGTGAGAGTGAGGGCGTTGCTTCTTCGCTCTCCATCGTGGCAAAGAGGTTTTCCTGCTCGTCTTTCTTCAAGAAGGACAGTTCCACCGCAGGCGTGAGGGCGATTTTCCCCTCGTCCACCATCTGCAAAATCGGCGGTATCAGTTCCGTCAGGCGGATAAAACGCTGCACGGTCATCCTGCCCACGCCGAAGCCCTGTGCCACCTTGTCGTCCGTCCGCAACTTCGTCACAACTTGTGACGAGGTTAAGTCTGTGCGGAAACCCTGCCGCTTCATGGCTTCGGATTTCATCTTGTAAGCAAACGCCCGCTCCGATGGCAGGATATTCTCACGCTGCAAATTGCTGTCTACAAGGGTGATGATGGCTCGGTCACGGTCTAAGGGCAGGACAAACGCAGGCACGGTATTTATCCCTGCAAGTTCAGAAGCACGGACACGCCGCTGTCCTGCAATCACTTCATAACCGTCCCCGTCCTCTTTCGGGCGTGTGATTATCGGCGTGACAATGCCAAATTCCTTGATGCTTTCCGCTAACTCTGACAGTGTTTCATCTTCTGCCACATGAAACGGATTGTCGGGGAACGGGTACAAGTCTTTGGTCTTTAACACCTTAAAATCCTGTTTCTTCATTCACATATCTACCTTTCTTTCGCTCTGCTTCTATGATTTTTCTGCAATTCTTCCAACACTTCGGGCGGTATTTTTGACAGCAGCCGCCCCATCTGCTCGTTGGTTCTCTGCAATTCAAATATCTTCTGATTCGCTTTCTGCACCTTTAGTTCCTGCTCGTACTTTTCATCACGCATACGCCCCGCATAGTCTGATTCCTGCCCAATTCTCTCTTTCAAACTGTCGATATACGCCTGCTGTTTCCCGATTTCCTTAGAGAATTTCTCCACGTCTGGCAGCCATGCAGAGAGTAAATCTAACGCTTTATCCCTTTTCTTCCCTGCGTTAAAGGCGTTGATGTCGGATAGGGCAGACACGATTTCTTCATACTGTTTATCAAGCCTGCCGCCTAATTTATAGAGCCATGTGGGGACGTGTTTCCGCTTGGTTTCCATTGAGGACTGCCCCCGTTCAAGCTGATTCCACCGTGAGGACATCCGCTCATGGTAGGCGGTCTGCCACTCGGATAATGATTTCTGGTTGCCTAAGATAGCTTTCGCTGACAGCTTATTGTCTGGCGTAATCGGCACAAAGCAGAGGTGCATATGGGGCGTTCTCTCGTCCATATGGACGACAGCGGAGAGGATATTCTGCTTTCCAACACGCTCCGAAATGAAGTCAAGAGCCGTCTGGAAATACGCTTTTTGTTCTTCGGGCGGTAACTGGTTCATAAATTCTGGTGAAGCTGTGATGAGCGTTTCCACCATCATCACGCTGTCTTTCCTTGTCCTGCACCCCGCTTCGGCTACCATGCGGTTAATCTCTTTCTTGTAGGTGTACTTTGGTGGTGCTATGAGATGGTAATTGTTTTTAGAGCGTTCCATATCTATATCTGGGTTGCTTTTGTAGGCTTCTTTCTTCCGCTCGTTGTGGCGTTCACAAGCCGCAACGCCGCCCGCTTTTCGTTTCTGGAAACGCAGGATTGCATAAGGCATAGGCGGATTCCTCCTTTCTTTCGGCGGGTGACCGTCCTTTGGGGTGACAGCGGTGACGGTGGTGACAGCAGTTTTGGGATACCCCCTGCCGACTGCCGCAACTGTCACCCTCACCCCCTGCATGACGGTCATGTCGATGATGACGGTGTTTTTGGGATACCCCCCTCGCAAGAGCCGTCACCGTCATGCCGCCATTCTTTTATCCGAAGCCGTAAGGCGTAGGATAGCAGGGCACAGCCCTGCCTTAAGGGAGTCCAGAGGGAACGTCTGGCACACGACTTTGCAGGGCAAAGTGTAGTGTGTTACACCCTGTAAACGCAGTCGGAAAAATCGGAATGATTTTTCTGACCGCAGGGGTGGTTTTACACGACCGAAAAGGGCGAGTAAATCTCACGCCTGCATTTTGCGTTTACGGGGTGTTCTCCCGTAGGGATGACAGCGGCAGGGTATCCTAAAATCACTGTCACCACCGTCACTGCTGTCACCCGCAGGGCAGAGCCGCCAGCTTTACATGGCTTTAAGCGTCAATGACAGTAACAGGGGGGTATCCTAATATCGCTGTCACCACCATCACCGCTGTCACCCGCCCTCCTTGCAAGGGCAATCCGCCTGCCGTCTTTCCTGCGGCTGTACTGGTAGCAGATACGGTTCTCGCTTAAAAATGTGGTGCGGTATTCATTCAGCCATTTCGTAATCACCGTGGGTATGGTTTCCGTTTCCCCCATAGCGGCTAACAGTTCCGTTGCCGTGCCTATCCATTCTTCCTTATCCCTCATAAAATCCACCAACCGAAAAAGGACATCTGGTATCGTTTCTTTCGCAAGCTGCTCCTGCGTTTTCCGCTCCACAAGCTCCCAACGGCAATCACGGAAACGCAGCGTGTATTCCTGATAAGGCGTGTCCCTGCCCGTCACATACAGCTTGGCGGTGTCAGACGCACGTTTCTCCTTTTCCAGAACAAAGGTAGCGTCCGCACTCCCCGTTAATCCTGTCGTCCCAGACACCTTGTTGAACACGTCGCTGTCATTCTGCTTTCGGATGTGGTGTACGACAATGACCGCCAGAGAGTGCCTGTCGGCAAAGTCTTTGATGAGGGAGATGTCCCCATAGTCGCTTGCATAGGCATTGTCTTTTGAAGCTGTACGGACTTTCTGCAAGGTATCAATGACAATGAGCCTGCTGTCTGGGTAATCTTTCAGATAATCTTCAAGCTGCACGATAAGACCGTCTGACAGCTTGCAGCTTGCCACGGCAAAGTGGAGCCGCCCGCTTGCTTCGTCCGTCAAACGAAATAACCTGTCCTGTATGCGGCAGAACGTGTCCTCAAGGCAGAGGTAAAGCACATCGCCCTCCATTGTCGGCATATCCCATAAAGGGATTCCCTGCGACACGCATAAGCATAGCTTCAGCATGAGCCAGCTTTTGCCTATCTTCTGTGAGCCGCAGAACAGCGATAAGCCTGTCGGGATAAGGCTGTCCACCACAAAGGATGGTTTCTCAAGCGGTTCATAAAGGAGCGTTTCGGCGTTGACTGTCTGTAACTTCTGCATGGCTTTCCTCCTTTCGGGCGGTGTCTTTGTTTTCGTTGCACATAGGCGTTGACCTCCTTAAAAATAGATTTACTCCCACGGAAAAAAGTGAGAGTATGTAATGCCGCCAATCCCACACAAATAAAAAACAGATTTCTTTTTCGGGCGGTGTCGGTCACGGTTGGAGATATTTCTTCAATTTCCGCCTTTACTTTCTCCTTTGCAATCGCAACAGATTTCTGTATTGCCGAAGCGGTGCAATGCTCCATAGCGGCGATTTGGTAAAAATTGAACTCATACTCGTAGTAGAGCAGGAAACGCCGCCTTTGTATCTCTGGAAGGCTCCCAACCGCCTTATAGAGCGTTTCATTCCGTTCTTCCTCAACCATGCGTTCATCAAGGCTCTTAGGCACACGCAACGCCCGTCTGTAAAGGGTTTCGTCCCATACCTCGTTAAACTCCCTGTGCCGCTCGTCCCATTAGAAAAGATTCCTGTTCCTGCGCTCCATCTGCCGAAACTCCATAAAGAACTGTTCCGACACTTCCAACTCGTGGGATTTGCCCTGCCCGTCCTTAAAGCTGATAAAATACCTTGTGCCGCTTTCCGTGGATTCCTCCCGAAGCGTGTATGCCTTAACCCTGTATGCCATCCTGTTGTCCTCCTGCAAAAAATGAGTGAGGGGATTTCCATCCCTCACCCAGTAGCCCGCAGGATGGCAGGCTGTTTTAGAAGCTATAAAATTTTCCGCAGCTTCTTCCGCAGATGGTCTAACCTCGCATAGATGGCACCAGTCGTCAAATGCACAAGCGGGGCAATCTCCTTTGTGGAATACCCCTGCATTTTCAGCAGGACGATTTTCAAGGTACGCCCGTCCACCGTGACTAATACTTGATAGAGATTTTCGCTCTCAATCTCTTCCAGTAACTCCGCAACCGTACCCACTTCCGCCTGCCGCTCCCTGCCTGCCATGTCCTCAAGATATTCCGCAACGTCATTCGTCCATCGGTAAAACCGCCTGTTGGAATTGAAGTCTGCCCTGTCCGCCATGCGTATCTGCTCAATGGTCGCTTCATCAACGCCGCACTCACGCAGCAGCTTTTCCTCCGCTTCTTTCCAGATACGCCATTTCCTGTCCTCCCGTCCGTGGTTGTATGCCATTCTTACTTCCTCCAATCAGAATTGATTGAGAGGGCAGAGAAAAGCCCCCTCATCTTCCCAAAGGAAAAAACAAGGGGGCTGAACGCCTTAAATTTTAATTTTCTATTATCTTTCTTAGTTTTATTAGGATTCTGGCTTTGCGTTTGTTTACAACGCTCTGGGTTATGCCCAACCTCGCCCCGACTTCACGCTCGGAAAGTCCGTCAAAAAAGATTGCCTGTATCAGCTCCTGTTCACTATCCGACAGCAAAGGCAGGGCGGCTTTCAGCCTGTCCACCATGACCGCATTGACAACGGTTTCTGCAATGTCCACCGCTTCATCAGTGATAAAGTCCAGAGGATTCCCCTCGCTGTCCGTAAATCCGTCGAGAGATAGCAGTCTATTCTTTGTATCTAATTTTTGCAGATAACGCCACCGTTCCTTGTCACGGTATGCCCCCATACCCGATTTGCCGGACAGAAAAACAATCTGTATAATGGAAAGGGGTAATGAAAAATGTCAACCAAAGAACGAAAGCACCCAGCGCCGCCGCGTTACGATGAGGCCTTCAAGGCGGGGGCAGTGCGGATGGTCACCGAGCAGGGGCGGCCCAGCCGGGAGGTGGCCGCGGAACTCGGCATCTGCATCGACACGCTGCGCAGCTGGCTGAAAGCGGCGGGCGCACCATCGCCGGGGCAAGCTGACCGCCAAAACCGCGACGCCAGACGCCTGCGCGAACTGGAGGCGGAGATTCGAGCACTGCGCAAGAAGCTTGAAGAGAAAGACGGGGTCATTGACATCCTAAAAAAATCCGTCGGCATACTTTCCAAACCATAGAGGACAAGTACCGGTACATCCGTACGGCCCGCGCGGGGGCCTCTGTGGAACTTGTATGCCGACTGCTGGAGGTCTCCCGCAGCGGGTACTACGAATGGCTGGGCCGCAAACCCTCTTTGCGCCGGCAGAAGGATCAGGAACTGAAACGCCGGCTGCTGAGCCTGCATCAGCGTTATCCCGCCCTTGGGCTGGACAGCCTGTATCACCTGATCCGCCCGCAGCTTTCCTGCTCGCGCAAGCGCATCCACCGCCTGATGAACGAGATGAACATCTCCTCCACACGCAGGCGTGCCTACAAAGCCACGACCAACTCAAGACACGCGCACCCCATCGCGCCCAATCTCCTTGCGCGCCGCTTCTCCTTTGACAAGCCAGACACCGCATGGGTCGGCGATATTACCTATATCCCCACCGGCGAGGGCTGGCTCTACTGCGCTGTTGTGAAAGACCTTTGCACAAAGCAGATCGTCGGCTACGCCTTCTCCGACCGCATCGACACAAATCTCACTCTCGCCGCCCTCGGCATGGCCGTCCGGCGCCGCAAGCCTCTGCCCGGCCTCATCTTCCACTCCGACCGCGGCGTCCAATACGCCGCCTACGCTTACCGTCAGCGTCTCGCCAGCCTCGGCATCCGGCAAAGCATGTCCCGCAAGGGCGATCCCTATGACAACGCCGTGGCCGAAAACTTCTTCAGCTGCCTCAAGTGCGAGTGCGTCCATCTGCGCCATTTCGCCTCAAGGGCACATGCCATGGCAGACGTCTTCGCTTATATCGAGACCTTTTACAACCCAGTGCGCCCGCATTCCTCTATTGGCTGGCGTCCTCCGGATGCCTTTGCGCGTGCCTTGTCTGAGCATCCCGCCGCCTGAGTGTGATACGACAAGATATCCTGCGTTTCTTTCTGTTTTTTCTTCATTTTTACTGTCCACGAAACCGGGAAGGGCACAGGTAGAAGTCTGTGTATTGCTCCCTCACGACTTCAAGCAGACAGCCTTGAATGGGGATAAACAGCTTGTCCATATAGGTCTGGTCGGATTCCCTGCAACGGCAGAACTCCGTGTAGGATAATTCCACATAGCCGCCACTTTCTCTGATATATACCTTTCTTGGTGCATATTTCACCATAAATACCTCCCATCTGAATTTTTGAAATGTAAAAAATCCAGATGGAGAGGCGGAGAACGACACCGCATATCAGAAACAGCCCTACGGCACTTTCCAACAAAAATCGACAAAAGAAAAACCGCAAAGGCTCTGTGACCTTTACGGTTATAGGAAATAGTAATTCTATTGTATGGAGATTGTACTTCTACTTTCAAGGTGAGAAGTACCGTTGCACTGGCAGAAATTTTTTTAACTGGTTTCCTGCCGTTCTCTGATATGCTATGTATTGATAAATTTTGCTTCGTATGAGCAGATAGATAACTGCCCGAAAAAAGGACATAAAAAAATCCCTCCAAATTTAAAAACAAATTCAGAGGGTAATTTAGGGTATAACAAAATAACCCACCCGAATATCGTTTTTTTTATTTGGTGAGTTTGTTCTTTCAAATACGAAACAAAAAGAGCCGATGATTCGTGAATTGTTCCACAATTTCATCGGCTCTGCGTCTTAAGCGTCTGGCTCTTTGATGACAGTTATCTTCAAGTTGTCAACTTTAATCAATCTTTCTTGTCTGCATTTTGGACAATAAAGGGGATAATTCTCCAAAACAGTGTCCTTCCTAATTTTATTACGGGTTTTGCTCCCACAAACAGGACACAATATCCATTCGCATTTCATCATAATTAGTCTCTAATCCTTTCAAATCTCATTTTATATGACTTTTGCAAGCTGTTAAGCTAACTTGTGGAACATATGCCGAACCTTATCTATACGGCTATTCGGGCGGCGGGGTTGGCAAATAAATTTACCAATAGCTGGCTGGTATCCTTTTAACTCTGTCAAGCAGACTCCCTGCCCATTTGTGAAATAAGTTAAATCGTTCCTGTATTCTTGAATACATCTAGCAGGGATTTCTCCTTTCAGAATGACCTCGTCATTCTTTATCTGAGTACTTACAATATCTGCACAATACCTTGGAGCATCATGATACGCCCGTGAGAGATATTCCTGCGGTGCATAAATTTCAAAGTGGAGATATGGCTCTAATAGTTCTGTCCCTGCTTTTTTTAAAGCCTGCTCCAATACGATAGGGGAAAGCAGCCGAAAGTCTGCGGGGGTACTTACAGGACTATAATACAATCCATATTCAAAACAGATTTTACAGTCTGTCACTTTCCATCCATACAGCCCCTGCTCGCAGCCATAAAGAACCCCCTCCATAACCGCATTTTGGAACGATTGATTTAAATATCCAAGTGAAACTCTGCTTTCATACTGCACTCCGCTTCCAATAGGGAGCGGCTCTATGGACAACCCGACAGAAGCCCAGAAAGGATTTGGCGGGACTTCTATGTGGATGGTATATTCTGCTTTTCTAAGCGGTCTTTCCAGATAAATAACCGAAGGCTCTTTCATAGCCACGCCCACATGATATTTTTCTTCTAATAGCGAACAAATAACTTCTAACTGTACTTTTCCCAAAAAAGATAACATAATCTCATGTGTAACAGTATCAATGTCAAAATGCAAAAGAGGGTCTGTATCAGCAATCTCTGCGAGGGCATTTAACAGGGCTTCCCTTTGCTCCGGCTTTTGCGGCTCTACCGTTGTCCGAAGTAATGGCATGGGATTATCAATCCATGTTTTGTGAGGCAGGAGTTTTTCATTTCCCAGAATGTCGTTCAGTTTCAAAGTATCATCAGCTAAAATAACAATTTCTCCCGGACAGGCATGGTCAGCCGGGACGATTTCACCATTTGACGGAATACACATTTCTGTAATCTTTATTTTCTCTTTTTCAGATATTCTAATAACATCCCTCAAATGCAATGTTCCGCTATATATACGCACATAAACAAAACGCCGCCTTTTCTCTGAATATTCAATCTTAAAAACCTGCCCGCATAGTTCAGATTGACCTTCAGGCGTTGATGAATAAAATTTACTGGCAATTACTTCTATAAGCTGCCGAATCCCCAGATTGTTTTTAGCGCTTCCGTGATAAACGGGAAATAACGTTCCGTTTTGGAATCTCCTGTTTTCTTCCTGTTCCAGTTCTGACATTTTAAACGGTTTCCCTGACATATATTTCTCTAATAGTTCATCGTTTCCCATAATTACCGCATCCCACTGTTCCATATCGTCATTGTCCGTTACATTTATATGGGGATGCTGCCCAACCTTTTGCTTCACTATAATTTCCGAAGAAAGCTTTGCTTTCATTTCCCGATATACCATTGGCAAATCAATCCCCTCTTGGTCAATTTTATTGATGAAAAAAATTGTCGGAATCTTCATTATCTGTAGTGCATGAAACAGTATACGGGTCTGTGCCTGTATGCCATCCTTTGCAGAAACTAATAATACTGCTCCGTCTAATACGGATAAAGAACGGTATACTTCCGCCAAAAAATCCATATGGCCTGGCGTATCTATAATGTTGACTTTTACATCCTCCCACTGAAAAGATGTCACTGCTGTCTGGATAGTGATTCCCCTTTGACGCTCCAAATTCATTGTATCTGTCCTTGTTGTGCCTTCATCTACGCTCCCTAGTTCTGCAATTGCACCACTGGTATACAATAAACTTTCCGTTAATGTTGTCTTTCCTGCGTCAACGTGAGCCAGAATGCCTAAGTTAATTATTTTCATGTGATTTTCCTCCTATCAACACCCAAAAAAGGGCATAAAAATACCCAGTGATAAATACTCCTATCACTGGGTAAATAACTCCAATAGCCCCAAAACACTTATATGTTTTCGGGCATATAAAATTACATGATAAAAGTATTCTTAAACTGGGTACAAAAAACTAAGCCCCATATTAAAAGTGAAACGGGACTGCTACTTTTTGTTCCCACTATCAAATTGACAGTTTATTTAAGAATACCTTGCCGCATATTTATTAACTCCTTGTATAATACTGAATCTAATTATATTCCTTAACCCTTTATTTGTCAAGCTGACAAACTAAAGCAGAAAAAGCGGCAGGATTTCCCCCTGCCACTAATCATCTGTTTATGCAAAAATAATTTCCTTTTCCACAATCTCCCTCGCACAAGCCCTTATGTTATTGAGGCATCCTGTCCATTCTAAGGCGTTTTCTGCCTTTAGCTGTTCCGTTATGCCCTGTGCCTGTTTCATACCCTCTATGAGCCTTTCAAAGCGTTCCTGTGCCTGTCTGTTGATGTCGGCAAGGTAGGCGTTTAGCCTGCCGCTTGTAAGAAGATTGGTGTATGTAACTTTACGGTACTGTTTTAGATAATCTAAATGCCGTTGCCCCCAGATGCCTATTGCCTGTTCTTCTTCGGCGGGTACAGTTAAGCACGGTATCAAATAATCCCCTTGCCTTTCGTATTTGCCGCCCAGTTCCTCAAATAATGATTTTGCCATTGTCTGTTACCTCCACATTCTTTTTTATTTTGAATGTCCGCAAAATCCGTCCTACATCAGAAGGCTTCCAGCCTACATCCAGATGATGCAGGGCAATCAGACGGTCCTGCACGTTGGTACCGGCACCCATTTTAGCGGTAGAACCCAGTAAAAAACGAACCTGTCCGGATTTTACTTTACTGAACAGCTCCGTTTTCTTCACTTCCGTATTGGCATCATGGATAAAAGCAATCTCTGCTTCCGGTACTCCTTTTGCCATAAGTTTCTTTTTTAAATCGGCATAGACATTAAAGGTCCCATCCCCTTTCGGTGTGCTGAGGTCGCAAAAAATGAGCTGGGCTGACCGTTTTGATTCCGTTTCTTTCCAGATAGCAAAGCTCTTCTCCACACAGGCACAGATTTTACTATCCTCATCATCCGGAAGCAATGGATTTACAAGACGCTGATCCAGTGCCAGCTTCCTTCCATCATTTGTCACTTTCAGCATATTGTCAACTGAGGAATCCACACCGCCGTCCCGGATTACTTCTGCACGTTCTCCAAGGCTCTCCACGATCTCTTTCTGATGTTCGGATGGTTTTAACACCACCGTTTCATACTCTGCTTCCGGAACGGGAAGTTCCAGCTGGTCTGCCGTCTTAATGTCAGCAATCTCCTTAAACATACTCATCAGTTCCGGGATATTGTAAAATCTGGCAAATCTGGATTTTGCCCGGTATCCGGTACCTTCCGGAGCCAGTTCGATACTGGTCACAACTTCACCAAAGGTGGAAGCCCAGGAATCAAAATGCCCCAGTCCCATCCGGTTCAGTTTTCCATACTGCAGGTAACGCTGCATGGTATAAAGTTCCGTCATGCTGTTGCTGACCGGTGTACCCGTTGCGAATGTAATGCCTTTCCCGCCGGTGATCTCATCCAGATACTGGCATTTGTTGAACATATCCGCAGATTTCTGGGCTTCATTCTGGGCAATACCTGCCACATTCCTCATTTTTGTGTAAAGGAACGCATTTTTGTAATAATGGGCTTCATCCACATACAGACGGTCTACCCCAAGTTCCTCAAACGTTACCACATCATCCTTTTTCTCTTTGTTCTCCAGCTTTTCCAGACGCCTCCGGAGACTCTTTTTGGTCTTTTCCAACTGTTTTACCGTAAAACGGCTGCCATCACTTTCCAGCTTTGCCTGCTGAATTCCTGCTTCCAGTTCTTCGATCTGCTCTTCTATGATCTTTTTCTGGCGTTCTTCCGATAAGGGGATCCTCTCAAACTGGGAATGCCCGATGATCACTGCGTCATAGCTGCCCATTGCGATTCTGGCACAGAACTTTTTACGGTTTGCCGGTTCAAAATCTTTTTTCGTTGCCACAAGGATATTGGCTCCCGGATAAAGCTGTAGAAACTCTGCGCCCCACTGCTCCGTCAGGTGGTTGGGAACTACAAAAAGGCTTTTCTGGGCAATACCAAGACGTTTGCTCTCCATAGCTGCAGCTACCATCTCATAGGTCTTTCCGCTTCCCACTACATGGGCAAGCAGAACATTATCCCCATAAAGCTGATGGGCAACGGCATTTTTCTGGTGCGGGCGGAGCTCTATTTCCGGATTCATTCCCGGAAAGGTCAGATGGCTGCCATCGTATTCCCTGGGACGGATGGAATTGAAACGTTCATTATAAATCCGGCACAGCTTTTCCCTCCGTTCCTGGTCCCTGAAGATCCAGTCCTTAAATGCTTCCTTGATCGCATCCTGTTTCTGGGTTGCCAGCATGGTTTCTTTTTTATTCAACACACGGATTTCATTTCCCTCTGCATCAATCTTTGTGTCATAGATCCGGACATCTTTTAAATTCAGGGTCTAAGACTTCCCATACCCAAAATGGGCTTCGTACCTTGAAAATTCAATATTTCAGCTAACAAAATAGCGATTTATGCTTTAGCTGCCCGCGAATCAAGTGCATTTTGCAGA
>NZ_JBQHSE010000044.1:0-15554 GCF_052066395.1 Bariatricus sp. HCP28S3_A4
AGGGGCAAGTGCGCCCTTTTCCTGCCTTCCGGCGAGGACAGGTCCGGGCAGAGCCCGGAATCGGGTCAAGGGACTGGTCCCTTGCAGGTTCTTAGGGCAGCGCCCTGAGCCTCCGGAGGGCCTTCCGTCTTATATATTTGCAATTTTCAAGGTTCGTTTGAGCCTGTTTTTTTCGGCCCAGTTTTTCATAGATTACTTGACACTACCCGCAATTATATTTCCCTCGTCTGAATATACAATATGTTCAGTAAATTCAAAACCTGCTAGCTTGGTAACATCTGCTACATCTCCCAACTTACGCTGTTCCCAATCATCAGTAAACCCAGCAAACCGAATCTGTGGTTTTTTCGTCTTTTTCCCCATTTTACTCACCCCCAAGCAGCGCTTTCAAACTGGCAAGCCCCATCATATCAAACTCATTTCCCGTAAGTTCATCTGTCATCCTTATCAACTCTCTTTCAGTTTCTTCGATTTCTTCCTCAATATCGTGAAGAGTCGTAGAATACTTGTCCGCAAGAGATTGTACTTTTTTAACAAGATCTGCCACAATTTGCTCCGGCAGGTTATGTAAATCACTGATTAACGGTTTAATCCATTTTTCACTCAATAGTTTTTCTTCCTGCTCATCAGAAAGTTTTTCTATCGTTTCTTTCGTTTGAATAAGAAGCCGCGATGTTAATTCCTTGATTTCCTTTTTAATTTCTTTTTCTTCTTTGCTTAGATTGCCATATTGCTCTAATACCGCTTTCAATGCCCGTTCTTCTTCATTTTCCGCTTTTCTTAACTCTTTTAACTTTACGGTAACTCCCTTAGCATTAAAAGCGTCCTGATTTTCATTTAAAATATCGCTTTCTTTATCTTCTTCGGAAAGATTTTCAATCAATTCCTCATACATGGATGTAATCTCAGCAAGTCGTTTTTCATTTTCTGTAATTACAGACAAGCGATCCGGCAAAAGCACTTTTTGTACCAGCTCAAATGGCAAAATTCTTCCTTTCCATCCTTCCTGAATCTCTTTATCCTTCTTCATGACCATGTTTGGTTCTACAACCTTGATTGCTTCTCGCCCTTCTGTCCCAATCACATCAAAATCAATTGCAATCTCAGTCCACTTATCATCGAGTATCTGGTATGCCTTGTATTTGTCAATTAACGGAATGTCGTGAAGTCGCTTAAAAATCTGATTTCCTATTTCTTCCTTTTCTTTGCCCGCCTGTAAGGATTCCATATTTTGAATCAATCTTTCTTTTAATAAGTCTTCGAAATCCATAAAACAATTTGCGAAATTATTTTTAAACACTTTAATATCTTCGTTTTCTACAATAATTTTTTTTACATCTTCACATCTGAGCGAAGAATATGGAGTACCGTTACTCATAAAAAGGCTCTCACGAAGACTCGGAAATGCTTGCCAATATCTTTGCAGCTCGTCAATCTCTGAATTTGGAATCCCACCCATCAAACTTGCATAGATATCCCAACTTTCTGCTTTCTCTGAAGAGTCCACATAGCGCGGAATATTAAGATTATAATCATTTGCACGGATTTCTTCTCTGCTGACCACTTTCGAAAACTTTTCAATGGTCTTCCTTTCAAAATAAGCATCTACGATTCTCTTAATATCTGATGCTTGAAGCTTATTATTTTTTCCCTCCTTAACAAATCCCTTTGATGCATCAATAATCAAAACATCTTTATTTTCCCGTTTTTGTTTCAACACCATAATGATTGTCGGAATGCCTGTCCCGAAAAAAATGTTCGCCGGAAGCCCGATAATTGCATCAATATGATTCTTTTCGATCAGATTTGTCCGTATTTTTTCTTCTTCTCCACCACGGAACAAAACACCATGTGGAAGCACAATCGTCATAATTCCATCTGGTTTAATATGATAAAGATCATGAAGAAGGAAAGCGTAATCTGCTTTGCTCTTCGGTGCCAATCCATATTCACTATATCGCGGATCAGACTCCTTTCCGTCCGGTGTCCACTGTTGCGAATAAGGTGGATTTGACACAACTGCATCTACACGAAGCACCGGTGGATAACTGTCAAGATCAATCGGCCAGTCGTCCTCCAATGTATCCGCATTCCTTGTAAACAAATTTGAGGGATTAATTCCTCTCATAATCAAATTCATTCTGGTCAGGTTATACGTACTTTCTTTTAACTCCTGCGCATAATACTGTATACAGTCGCGGTTCATATATTTCGACACACTTTGTCCAATATTAATGAGAAGAGAACCTGAGCCGGAAGTCGGATCATAGATTGCGATCCGTTCTCTGTCTTTCAGATGCTCCGCGACAATTTCAGACATTAACACTGATACTTCATGAGGAGTATAGAATTCCCCCGCTTTCTTCCCGGCGTTTGCAGCGAAATTTGAAATCAAATACTCGTAGATAAATCCCAGAACGTCATATCCCTGTTTTTCATCCATAGGAATATCTTTTATCAATTGAATCAAATCACTAATTGCCTTCGTTCTTGCGTTACTAGTTTCACCCAGTTTAGAAAGCCCCGTCTGAAGTGTATCAAAAATTCCATCAAAAACATTTTTATGCGACTCATTGATCAGTCTGTCAAATGCAGATAATGCATCAGTTACATTTGATACATCAAAATTCTTTCCCATACCAAGCCAGGTCGAAAACAGATTCTTGTAAGAAATGAAATATCCCAGGCTTCTCCTGCACTGGTTTACAGTCTCAGTATCTTCCTCGACCAATTCAACAAAATCTTCCTCTTCCCAGTCATTTTTCTTCAGGAAATCCACTTCTCTATCAGAAAGGAATTTATAAAAAATAAAGCCAAGAATATAGTCTTTGTATTCATTAGCTTCAATTTTTGATCTCATTTTATTTGCAGATTCCCAAATACGGGAAGCTAATTGTTGTTTGTTCATGGAAAACTCCACCTCTCTACAGAATTATTCTTTTAATAACCAGATTGTATCACACTTTTCCTCTAGGTAGGATACGAAATGCTTCTCCCAATTTTTCCACCTTTCAAATCATTCCGTATCACTTCAAGCCCTCCGATTGGAACACAGAATTTCGGATTATGTGCACAGCATTGTTCATACACATACTCGAGTTCAAACCATTCCACCGCATCCAATTCCTCTTCCTGCAGTATCAGTTCTGAAATATCTATCGGTTTTTCGTATATAAATACAAATGCAATCTCGTTATCCCGGAACATTTTTCCATAGAATTCTGTTTCATATTGAATTTTGAAAGTATCCACGAAACGGAGTTCTTCTTTGTCGGCTGTGATGCCCAGTTCTTCTCGAAGCTCCCTCAGTGCGGAATCAAGCGGCTCGTCTCCGGCCTGAATATGTCCCGCAGAAGAGGTATCGAATTGCCCCGGGAACGAATCTTTCTTCAAAGAGCGCTTCTGCAGCAGCACTTCTGTCTGTTTTCCATTCCTGCGTATGATCCAGACATGTGCCGTGCGATGCCGGATTCCTTCCGAGTGTGCTTTCCCTCTTTCCACCGTCTCTCCTGTGGGTTTTCCATATTCATCTACAATGTCTACAAATTCCAAACTGTTGTCACCTCTTATCATCTTTTACCTGAATACAAAAATCATCATAAGTATAAAACCAATCGGAGGACAAATAAGTCCCAGAACAATCGCCAGTACAAGCAAAATCCCATCTCCGCTTTTTTGGCTGGCGGCTTCCATAACGCCGTTCGTCACAACTGCACCTATTTCCAACATAATGCTTAGTCCTCCTGCTAGATTATTCTTTCGCGTAATGATATTATACCACACTTTCACCTTAGAAAGAATCAGAATGTCTTTAACACAAATTTTATATACAGCGGAAGTGCAAGAACCTATCCTGTCCTGCCCACATTATAGTCTCCCAGCTTGATTGCACTATTTACATGGTGTTTTTCAGGGTGGTTAAGAAGCGTTTTTGTGCTTCCTTACAAATAGTATTCTACGGCTTTCTATGGATTAAGTCGTTCCCCAAAGAATGGACAAAAAGTACAATGGGAATGGCCTTTTTGAGACAATAAAAAATGCACCACCGTAAAGATGATGCACTCTGCATGGTTAATCTATATTGAAATTAAACTTTTCAAACCATCTGTGAAAAACTCTTTCTCAGTTTGAAACAAATCCCTCTTTATTTCATAAAATAATTTGTTATATGTACTTTCTCCATCAGACTTCTGCAAAATAAACATGATTTTCTGCGGTCTTGAGCAATAATCTGTAATGGAATTATTTAATAGAGTAGTAGGGATTGGTGATTTTGTTCTATCCACCTTATTTGTTCCCTTTATCCTTATCCTCGAATCATAACCCATTACTCCATTCATATTACCCATAGCCATTTCAAAATCGTTATCCCTCGTTATCAGATTCTTTTCACCAATTTTATAGCACTTACTATTTCGCAAATCCAGCATTTGTTCCATAATAGCCACTTTTGAATACATAGTATTCGCGTCTTTTCGTGGATTACAATCTTCTCTGGTAATTGTTCCTCCTACACAAGCCTCATAAAATTCATTTGCACTCAATTTATCACTTTTTATTCCTGCTAAATGCATAAAATTATTCTTTCAAAATCTGACCTCATAATAATCATATGTATCTGACTTTTTCTCCCTAAATATGAATAATAAAGTTGTTTCGGCATATTCTGAATATAATAATGCGCTTTTGCACAATATTGTTAACAATTCTTCCGGAGTCAATATTCTTGTATTCTGTACTCTACACTTCATACTTCTCCTTAACGCAAAAGAGAAACCTTCGCATCTAAGGTTTCTCCATAATTTCTTAAAAACTGGTTTCGTTATGGTGCTTTGCCACCAGATCACAGGCCTCTCACCTGCTCGGCTTGATTATCCTCTATGCTTAAGAGTAATTGCAAAGTTTTAACGTTGCCAGTGCAACGGAAGCAAACACCTTATGCTTCGTGTCCTATTTCCAGGAAGAGATTCCTCTCTTGGTATCTATATTATACTCATGATTCCAGAAAATATCAACTTGTTTTTTCATTTTCTCATCATAAAAGATTCTCACAAGAAGAATATCTCCGCCGCACCCTTCAACAGCTGTTCGGATGCCTGCAATCAGAGCCGTAGGAAGATGCTTGTCTTGCTCCGATATATATTCCGGATATACTTCCTGAAGCTCTTTCAGAACAACTTTCTGGGCAAAATCGGTAACTTTATATAGCCGCTTTTATCGGATATTTTCAAAGTCTTAAACAGTGTCTCCGAATTACAGGAACGGTCGTAATATGCTGCAAGCATATTTGCTGCCATAGATTTTCCGAAACGCCTCGGCCTGCTGACACAGATAAAGCCCTCTTCTGTTCCCAGCACACTGTTCACATATTCGATCATTTCCGTTTTATCGCCATAAATACGGGATCGCAAAGCCCTTTTAAATCTTTCATTTCCCGGATTCAGATAATGTCCCATATCTATTTATTCTCCTTCCTATTCCCTGCTGTTACACCGATGCCGTCTATGCATCTCCTTATTGGCTCAATATTTCCAGCATCTTTTCTGAATCATCCGCAGCTTTCACTTTATCATTTGCCATGATGATGATACCGTTCTCATCAATCAGATAGGTTGTGCGTACCACTCCCATGGAAACTTTGCCATAATTCTTCTTCTCTTTCCAGACATCATAAGCCTCGATTACCTTCCGCTCCGGATCAGACAGAATCGTAATGGAAAGATTCTGCTTTTCTTCAAAACGTTTGTGACTTACCACAGAGTCTTTGCTGACGCCTAACACGATTGCACCTTTTTCTTCAATCTGAGGCAGCAAGGCAGAATACCCACACGCCTGTTTAGTACAGCCCGGAGTATTATCTTTCGGATAAAAATATAAGATCACTTTTTTCCCTCTGTATTCTTTTAAACTATGATTCTTGCCATTCTGGTCCGGAAGCGTAAAATCCGGAGCTGTTGTTCCTGTTTCCAACATAATTCTTAGTCCTCCTATAAGATTATTCTTTTGCATAATGATATTATTCCATGATTTCACCTAAGAAAGGATCAAAACGTCCTTAACAAAAATGCCATATACAGCGGAAGTGTCAGTATCTGTCCTGACCTGCCCACATTATAATCTCCCAGCTTGATTGCACTGTTTACATGATATTTTTCAGGGTGTTTAAGAATCGTTTTTGTGCTTTTCGTGTTTCCGTTAACTGCTTTCACTTCGACCAGTGTACATTCTCCTTTGTATCGAATAACAAAATCCACTTCCAGACCGCTGTCTTTGTGGAAATAGTACAGCTTTCGCCCCATTTTTGTGAAAATATCCGCGATCAGGTTCTCAAAGATTGCGCCTTTGTATCCATAAAGATTGCCCTGCAGAATATCATATTGTGTGCCATCCTCCAACATACTGACAAACAGACCGCAATCCCGCATATAAACCTTGAATACCTCTTCCTCCGCATTTCCGTCCAAAGGAAGCTCCGTAATCGAAAGATTATAGCACCGTGCAATGATTCCTGCATCCTCAATCCATTGAAGGCTGCCTGTATACTTTGAGGCTGTTGAACCTTTCTTTATGACCGAATATTGAAATTTCTTATTCTCTTTACTGAGTTGTCTTGGGATAGACTGGAAACATTCCTTAATACGGGATTTGTCTTTTTTCTCCGCGTATTTCACCATATCATCCTCATAGGAACGAACAATATCTCTCTGTATTCGCAACACTTTGTCCATTTGTTTTGTATCTACAAAAGTTTGTACGGCATCCGGCATACCACCTACCACCGTATACTGCAAAAGCAGCTGCTTCATACGATTGTGCAGGGCATCCGGCACAGGTGTTTCCATTTCAAGATTCTTTTTCAGCATCTCAACAAGTGGCGCTCCAACCCCATTGGCCCACAGGAATTCTTCAAAATCCAGCGGATACATATCAATCACGGTTTCCGACCCTACCGGAATAGATTTTGGTTCCTTACCATATCCCTTGACTCCCAGCAGAGAGCCGGTTCCTATGACATCATACCGTCCATCCATTCGGAAAAACTTTAAGGCCGTTCTCGCCTCCGGGCAGTCTTGAATTTCATCCAAAACCAGAACCGTTTCACCTGCCTCAAATACTGCCGCACTTCCCAACAATGCGGACAACATCATCACAATATTATCAATTTCCAAAGAACCGGAAAACACAGAAGCATAGTCCGGATTCTCAAAAAAATTCAAATACACAACATGCTTATAATTTTTTTTAGCAAAATCCAGAACAGAGTAGGTTTTTCCACACTGACGACAACCCTTTATAATCAGTGGCTTATGATTTGCGGTATTCTTCCATTCATTCAAACTTTGTTCTATCTTTCTTTTCAGCATAGCGTTTTCATCTCCTTAACCTGTCTGACTTTTAGTATACTGAAAGATCAAATTTTTTCAAGGGAGTTTTTGGGATTCTATCAACTTTTTCGAATGACTTTTCTCTTTCCAGAAGCATTTTTCCAGCAAATATAGGGAACATCATAACTCCGTTTTGATTATATACGAAAAAAAGCACCTCTCAGATCAAAAACTCTAAGAAGTGCTCTCATTTACATTAATACAGTTTTGCTCCTGCCGGAATCTTATCATCCACCATCAGAAGATTCAGTCCTTCTTTTCCATCCTCTTCGTGTACTGCACTGATTAACATACCGCAGGAATCAATGCCCATCATCGCTCTCGGAGGCAGGTTTGTGATTGCGATACAAGTCTTTCCTACCAGCTCTTCCGGCTCATAATACTCGTGAATACCGCTTAAAATCACACGATCCACGCCTGTTCCGTCATCTAAGACGAATTTCAGAAGTTTTTTGCTCTTCGGCACTGCTTCACATTCTTTCACCTTTACAGCTCTGAAATCAGATTTGCTGAATGTATCAAAATCAACCATTTCTTCAAATAACGGCTCGATTTTTACCTTGGAAAAATCAATTTTTTCTTCTGCTTTTGCTTCTTCCTGAACTGCCTTTTCCGCTTTCTTCTCAGCGCCGCCGAGGGTTTTCATCGTCGGGAACAGAAGTACGTCTCTGATTGCCTCTGCGCCGGTCAGCAGCATACACATTCTGTCGATACCGAATCCGATACCACCTGTAGGCGGCATACCGATTTCCAATGCATTCAGGAAATCTTCGTCCGTCGTGTTCGCTTCTTCATCACCCTGTGCAAGCAGTTCTTCCTGTGCTTTGAAACGTTCTCTCTGATCGATCGGATCGTTCAACTCAGAGTAAGCATTTGCCATTTCCCAGCCGTTCATGAAGAACTCGAAACGTTCTACATATTCCGGATTCTCCGGTTTCTTCTTGGTCAGCGGAGAGATTTCGATCGGATGATCCATTACGAAGGTTGGCTGAATCAGATGTTCTTCTGCAAATTCTTCGAAGAAGAGACTGAGGATATCGCCTTTTTTATGTCTTTCTTCGTATTCTACATGATGTTCATCCGCAACGGCTCTTGCTTCTTCCAGTGTATGCACTTCATTCCAGTCAACGCCGGCATATTTCTTAACTGCATCAACCATGGTGATTCTCTCGAACGGCTTTCCGAGATCCATCTCGACACCTTTATATACGATCTTCGTTGTACCAAGAACCTCCTGTGCCACATGACGGTACATGTTCTCAGTCAGATCCATCATTCCGTTATAATCGGTATAAGCCTGATATAATTCCATCAGAGTAAATTCCGGATTATGTCTGGTATCCAGACCTTCGTTACGGAATACACGGCCGATCTCATATACTCTTTCCAATCCGCCTACAATCAGACGTTTCAGATAAAGTTCCAGAGAAATACGAAGCTTGAAATCTTCGTTCAGCGCGTTGAAGTGTGTCTCAAACGGTCTTGCGGCTGCGCCTCCGGCATTTGCAACCAGCATCGGAGTTTCTACCTCCATGAATCCCTGTCCGTCAAGGTATTTACGGATAGAGCTGATGATTTTAGAACGTTTGATAAATGTATCTTTTACTTCCGGGTTCATGATCAGATCCACATATCTCTGACGATAACGCATATCGGTATCGGTCAGACCATGGAATTTCTCCGGAAGAACCTGCAGACTCTTGGAAAGAAGCTTCACTGCAGATGCATGAATAGAGATCTCACCGGTCTTGGTTTTAAACACTTCGCCTTCCAGACCTACAATATCACCGATATCCATTTTTTTGAAAGCTTTGTATTCTTCTTCTCCAATACTGTCTCTTGCAACATAAGACTGGATGTTTCCCTGTAAATCCTGAATGTTGCAGAAGGATGCTTTTCCCATGATACGCTTGGACATCATACGTCCCGCAAGTACAACATGCTTGCCTTCCAATTCTTCAAAATGTTCTTTTACTTCCATGCTGTGATGGGTTACATCGTATTTGGTGATTTCAAACGGATTCTGTCCGTTTGCCTGAAGTTCCGCCAGTTTTTCACGGCGTACCTTTCTCAAATGATTAATATCCTGTTCCTGCCCGTTGTTATTCTGCTGTGCTCCCACTTCTTCTTCTCCTCTCTGCATGCTGCAGGCATCTTATAAGAAACTGCTGCCTTCGGCACTTACATTTCATTCACTAAATAGAACGGTTAATCTTTAAAACTTCATATTCAATCACACCGGCCTGTGTCTCAACAGCCACAACATCTCCGACTTTCTTTCCGATCAGAGCCCTTCCTACCGGTGATTCATTGGAAATCTTTCCTGCAAGACTGTTCGCTTCTGTAGAACCTACAATCTTGAATTCCATCTCTTCTTCAAATTCTCTATCATATACATCTACCGTACATCCGATGTTGATCTTTTCAAGATCCACGTCATCTTCTACAACAATCTCAGCATTTTTCAGGATCTTTTCAAGTTCTTCGATACGTGCTTCGATATCACGCTGTTCATCTTTTGCAGCATCATACTCAGCGTTCTCGGACAAGTCACCCTGCTCTCTTGCTTCTTTGATCTTTGCAGCGACTTCTTTTCTCTTAACAACTTTCAGATTCTCAAGCTCATCCTCCAGTTTTTTCAGTCCTGTATAAGTGAGTAATGTCTTCTTTGCTTCCATACTTTCCATCTCCTCTTATCACTAAAACAGCATCTCTATGCTAGAATAAACATCATATTCTCTGAAGAAATGATGTTTATCTAAAGATACTTTCACAATTTCATTATTATACATAATTGCGTGTTTCATGTCAATAATTTTTACTGCCGGTTTCGCCGGATTCTCTCTATTTTTTCTAACAGATTCTCTCATTCAGCAATTTTTCCAGCTCTTCATAGCTTTCAACACGATTGATCTCATCCCGGAGTTTCGCAGACCCTTCCATACCTTTCGTATACCACGCCACATGCTTCCTCATCTCACGGATTCCAAGGTAATCTCCTTTCAATTCAATCTGAAGCTGCGCATGGCGAAGCATCATCTCTTTGATTTCTTTCTTTGATGGCCTGTGAGGCACTTTGCCAGTTTCTTCATATTCATTCAACTCTCTGAAGATCCATGGATTACCCTGACACCCCCGCCCGATCATCACACCATCGCATCCAGTTTCTTCCAAAAGCTGTTCCGCTGCTAAAGAACCTGTTACATCCCCATTTCCGATGACCGGAATGGAAACAGCTTCTTTGACCTGCCGTATAATGTCCCAGTCTGCTTTTCCCGAATAGTACTGCTCTCTCGTCCTTCCGTGAACCGCAACTGCTGCCCCTCCTGCTTCCTCAATAATCTTTGCTATTTCCACCGCATTTACATGTTCCTCGTCAAAGCCCTTCCGTATTTTAACCGTAACCGGTTTCGAAATTGCTCTTACCGTTTTATAAACAACATCATACACCAGCCTGGGATTTTTCATCAGTGCCGAGCCTTCTCCGTTTTTGACAACTTTTGGAACCGGACACCCCATATTGATATCCAGTATCTGAAACGGTAGCTCCTCGATTGCCTTCGCCTGTTCACTAATGATGTCCGGATCAGCCCCGAAGAGCTGGAGCGAAACAGGATACTCTCTCGGATCTATCTGAAGCAGTGCTTTTGTATTACGATTTTTATACTGCAGTGCTTTCGCACTGATCATTTCCATGCACAAAAGCCCGGCGCCCTGTTCTTTACATAGTAAACGAAATGGCAGGTCTGTTACCCCTGCCATCGGCGCCAGTATATAGCGGTTCTTCAATTCCACATTTCCGATTTTCAGTGTTCTTGTCATTCCAGTTCTTCTCCCAGAAAAAATACTTTATAGTAAAGCTGGAGTTGGTTCAGAAGTTCCTGCTTCTCTTCATCATGCTGAATCTGTTTAATCTTGAGCTGGCTTCCAATGTCATCAAACATCGGATCTCCCTCCTGGGATGTGACTTCAAAGCACAGCTCGCCATCCTCTTCAAAAACCAGTGTAAGGATCCCGCCCACATCATGAACATACAATACACACATGATCTTCAGTTCATCCTTGATATGCTGCGGCAGATTTTCAAAATCCGGATTCAAATAATATTTCTCTTCATATGAATTTGCCCCGCAAAGGACAATTTTATCCTGATACATGATCATTTCTCCTTTTATTATACATACCCGTAAATTCCGCGCACGGATACTTCACCGGAAAAAATTCTGGTCCGGCTTTTATCTTCCTTCTCCACAATCAATTCACCCGTATCATCGATTCCAAGTGCTTTTGCGTTATATTCATTGCCGGGTTCCAGAACCCGCACTTCGCTGTCCTTATTTACTAAAATACGGTTATATCCATCCACGATACATGACAGGTTTCCATCCTTACAGAATGCTTCGTAATAATTCTCGAATTTCTGCATAATAGAAGAGATGATCTCGGCCCGACGAAATTCTCTTCCCAGTTCCACGCGAAGGGACGTCGCCATTCGGGCAATCTCTTCCGGAAATTCTTCTGTATTTACATTAATTCCCACACCAATCACGACATAATGGACATAATCCACCTCTGCACTCATCTCTGTAAGGATTCCGCAGATTTTCTTCTTATTTAATACAAGGTCATTCGGCCATTTGATCTGAACATCGATCTGTTCACTTTCTCTTAAGGCCTCAGCGATCGAATATGCCATCAAAAGTGTCAGCATCGGTGCACGTGACGGCTCTACTTCAGGCCGCAAAAGAAGTGTCATATAAATACTGCTACCGGCCGGCGATACCCAACTCCTGCCTCTTCTTCCTTTTCCCGCAGTCTGCTGCTCTGCCACGACCAGAGTGCCGTGCGGCGCCCCTTTTTCTCCCAGCTCTTTTGCCCGTGTATTGGTGGAATCTATGTCCTTCCAGAATTCCAGATTTCTGCCTGCCCACGCTGACTTGAGACAGCTTGCAATTTCTTTTTCCGAAAGCACATCCGGCCAGGAAGCGAGCCGGTATCCGCGGTTCCGCACCGCTTCAATCTCGTACCCTTCCTCTTTCAGCTGGTTGATTGCCTTCCAAACTGCCGTTCTTGACACCTGAAATGTATCGCAAATCTGCTGCCCCGACAGATATTCATCTGTCTGTCGGAGCATTTTCAAAATTTCTGTTTTCATATATTTATAATTCCGCGCCCAATGTTGCTGCCATCACCGCTTTAATTGTATGCATACGGTTCTCAGCTTCATCGAATACAACTGACTGTTCTGACTCAAAAACTTCATCCGTAACTTCCATTTCCGTCATTCCGTGCTTGCCACATTTTTCTTTGCCAAGCTTCGTCTTCAGATCGTGGAAAGACGGCAGGCAGTGCAGGAAAATAGCATCTTTATCTGCATTTGCCATTACTTCTTTGGTTACTTTATATCCTCTGAGGTCTTTGATACGCTCTGTCCAGACTTCATCCGGTTCTCCCATAGAAAGCCATACATCTGTGTAAATTACATTTGCCCCTTTGGTCGCTTCCTTTACATCTTCAATCAAGCTGATCGTTGCTCCGGATTCTTTTGCATATCCCCGGCATTCTTCAACCAGTTCCGGATTCGGGAAATATTTCTCAGGTGCACATACTACATAATCCATTCCCATCTTTGCACAGAGAATCATTAAAGAATTTCCAACATTGTATCTTGCATCACCAAGATAGACCAGCTTCAGTCCTTTGATTCTGCCAAGGTGCTCCCTGATTGTAAGAAGATCTGCAAGCATCTGGGTCGGATGATACTCATTTGTCAAGCCATTCCATACCGGTACTCCTGCATTTTCTGCAAGCTCTTCCACGATCTCCTGGCCAAATCCGCGGTATTCGATACCGTCATAAATTCTTCCGAGTACGCGGGCCGTGTCTTCAATACTTTCTTTACTTCCGATCTGAGAACATGAAGGATCAAGATATGTGGTTCCCATACCAAGATCATGTGCCGCAACTTCGAAAGAGCAACGGGTTCTTGTGCTGCTTTTTTCAAAAATCAGCGCAATATTCTTACCCCTGAGTGTATCTACCGGTATTCCCTTTTTCTTCTTCTCTTTCAGATCTGCCGCCAGATCAAGCAGATATTCGATTTCCGCAGGGGTATAGTCTTTCAGTGTCAAAAAATTTCTTCCTTTTAAGTCCATCTTGTATTCCTTTCTTATCCCCACAATTACGTAAACAAAACCAGGAAGCTGTGTCAGCCTTGTTTCAGAATAACGTTCAAAACGTTCACATACGATATCCCACAGTTCGTCTACCTTGTAGATATTGTATTTTTGAACTCTCATCAGTTTTGCACTTGCTTCCAGCATGCCGAGAAACAGTTCTTTATCGGAGCAGCCAATGGGAAGCTTCAGCTTCATACGGTATTCTGCCTTTTCCAATTCACTGATAAGTTTCATTATTTCTACATAATAGCACTCTTCGTGTGTTTGTTCAATATAGTAAATTGAGCCTTCCAGGCCAAAAATCATTCTTTTTGTATCATAATACCCGATTTTCATATTCTGACGGCTGCGTTTTTCAGAAAATTCCAGAATACTTCCCAGACTCACCCGCGGTATCACTTCATTAAAACTGCCTTCTTCAGGGAGAACTGCTCTTGGTACACGCCCCGGTCCCAGAATCCTTATCTGAATAATATCCTTGTAGCCTCTTTTTAACAGGGAATTCGTCGGAACATTATTAATCACTCCACCGTCAATATAGGTCTTCCCATGAAGCGGTTCGTTTTTAAAGCCCAGGAGGTACGCGCTTGCAAGCAGGAAATCTTCAAGAAGTCCATCCGGAATATCCTCGACACTGAGATCCAGTTCTTTAAAATCTGACAGAGAAAATGTAAGCAGACAGAACTCTTTCCCACAACTGCGGATTTTTTCTTCATCCACACATTCGTGAATTAATTCTTTTAATGGGGTGATGTCCACTCCACCGTCAGAGAGTTTTGCCCAAACTTTTTTCAGGAATTCTCTAACCGGAACTTCCCCATCAAAAAGCGCTTCCATGAGCCCGTCATCTACATCCATCACCTGTGAAAATGACATTTTTTTCCAGATATTTTCTGCCTTTCCCAGATCCCCCATACAGACAAGGGCGCCATTTAACGCGCCCACCGATGTACCTGCCACTGCCTGAATTTTTACTCCTGCTTCTTCCAACGCTTTCCACGCACCGATCTGATATGCTCCGCGCGCTCCTCCTCCGTCGAATACCAAACCATATTCTTTTTCCAGATCAATTACAGGTTTCATAGATTTACTCCCTTCTCTGTCTTGCCGCCTCAAACATCAAAACCGACGAGGCAATCGCTGCATTTAAGGATTCCACCTTTCCGCACATCGGAATTCGTACATAAATATCGGCCGCGTCTGCCGTTTCTTTTCGCAGTCCGTTGCCCTCATTTCCAATCAAAAATGCAGTCCCTTTCTTATAATTCTCTTTCTCATAGCTGTTCTTTCCATCCAAATGGGCCGCATAGGTCCGGATCCCACTGCCAGACAGCATGGAAACCACTTCCGGAAGCTGGTCTACATATACAAACGGCATCCGGTAGATCGATCCCATCGTAGAACGAATCACCTTTGGATTATAAATATCCACACAATCCCGGCTGAGAATGACACCGGTCACTCCGGCTGCTTCTCCGGCCCGCAAGATCGTCCCCAAATTGCCCGGATCCTGAAGATTATCCAACACCATCAGAAGTGGTTCTTCCTGCCCTCTTCCGTTTGAAAGCATCTCTTCCAGGGTATATTTCCGCTGTTCCATCACCAACAGCACCCCCTGCGGAGTCATGGTATCCGATACATGGTCAAACACATGGTCCGAAAGAATCTCCAGCTTTGCTTTCCACTCATCCAGCTGCAATTTCTCCTCCTGGTTCTGGTAAAAGCTCTCGGACACATAAAGCTCTCGCACGTTTTCCCGTGGTGCTTCCACAAACATCCGGAGTCCCTCAACCAGAAATACTCCGTCTTTATCTCTTGCTTTTCTTTTTTTCTGCCACTGAATCAACTGCTTGACTCTGCCATTTCCCGTACTGGTTATCATACTAATCTCCATTCCGCCGCCTTTGGCTGGCGGCACAAATAGTAATGAAAGTGTTCCAACTCTCTACGTTGTGCTGTAAAATAGTTTGCAAGAAGCTACACTACAAAG
>NZ_JBQHSE010000045.1:0-14930 GCF_052066395.1 Bariatricus sp. HCP28S3_A4
ACATTATACCAGAAAAAGGGAGGTCAATGCTCTTTTTATTTGCATTCTCCCATAAAATCAAGGTTTTTATTGAATTTTGGGACAAAAAAACAGGTAGTTTTTGACACTACCTAATTGCGCTAAGAGGACTAAATATCAAAAATGGACAACTTATTTTGGACGATGTTAAGTACATTGATGGTAGTAATTTTTCAAAGTTAAATAGAAGTAAACTGTATATGGATGACATCATGTTTACGTATGTTGGTACTGTTGGAGAAGTCGCTATTATTAAGGAAAATGACAGATTTTATTTAGCTCCAAATGTTTCAAGAATCAGAATACAAAGTGTTGATTCTCCGAAATTCATTAGCCATTACATGCGTACAGATAGCTTTTACAAATCAGTAATTTATCCTCTGATTGCGACATCATCTCAACCTGCTTTGAGTATGGAAAATATCCGGAAATTTGAAATCTGTTTACCTCGAAATCGCGAAGAACAAGATAGATTATCAGAGTGGTTTGATGAACTAGACCACCTTATCACCCTTCATCAGCGTAAGCTTTCAAAACTAAAAAATATAAAAAAATCTATGCTTGAAAAAATGTTTCCTCAAAATAGTGAGATGAGACCAGAAATTCGTTTCGCTGGATTTACTGATGATTGGGAACAGCGTAAGTTGGGAGAGATATGCCAAGTAACTATGGGGCAGTCTCCTGATGGTGCTACATATAGTGATGTACCGTCGGATTATATTCTTGTTCAGGGAAATGCCGACTTGAAAAACGGCTGGGTTTTTCCTCGTGTTTGGACAACACAGAAAACCAAAACAGCAGAAGTAGGAGACTTGATAATGAGCGTCCGTGCACCTGCCGGGGCAATGGGCAAAACCAACTATAATGTGGTCTTAGGTCGTGGTGTGGCAGGAATTAAAGGCAATGAATTTATCTATCAAACACTTGTGAAAATGGACGAGGACGGTTATTGGAAAAAACTTGCTGCCGGTTCAACGTTTGAATCAATAAACTCTGATGTGATTTCAAACGCTGAAATTGCAGTACCACAAGATGTAGATGAGCAAGAAAAACTCGGTGATTATTTCCGCAATCTCGACAACATTATCACCCTTCATCAGCGTAAATTGGAAAAATTGGGAAAAATAAAGAAAGCTATGCTTGAAAAAATGTTTGTTTAGAAAAAGAGGTATTTGAAGTGGGATACCATATCATTAAGTTATGGGTGGAAAAGAATATAGTATATGGTTTATTTAGTAGATAATAGCAAGCAAAGAAGGGAGTATATCATGATTTTATACCACGGAAGTAATGTGGAAGTAAATGATCCAAAACTGATTCCAACCAAAAGACTATTGGATTTTGGAGCTGGGTTTTATTTAACAAGTGATTTTGAAGAGGCAAAAAATGGGCTTTGCGTACGACAAGTAACCGTAAAATAGGAACACCGCTTGTATCAGTCTATGAGGTTGATGATGAAATGGCGGAAAAAGTGAGAGTCTTGATTTTTGAAGCTACAAATAAAGAGTGGCTCAGATATATTGCAGCAAATAGAACTGGTAAATTGTTGGATGAAGAATATGATATTGTAATCGGGCCTGTTGCAAACGACCAGACTATTCGAACTATAAATAACTATCTGAAAGGATATTTCCCTGAGGATGTTGCGATTCGTTTGCTTCTTCCTCAAAAACTAAAAGATCAATATGCTTTTCGAACAGAGAGAGCACTTAAATTATTGAAATTTGTGGAGGCGAAAAATGTATGAAGCGATTAGAACCGGAAATTATCGATTACTATAATGGTGAAGTTGTTCAGATGATTATTGATAAATACGGATATAGCCAAATGGATGCGTTAAGAGAATTTGTATTCTCAGAAACACATGAAATGTTGGAAAATGAAGAGAATGGCCTGACTTCCTTCGGAGCGGGAGCCATATTTGAAATGTGGGAAGCAGAGAAAATTACTGGGGATCCAAGAAATTCCATTTATATTAGAGGAGAGTAAGAAACGTTATGCCAGAAGAAATGAAATTTTTTATGTATCTTTTAGAATATTATGCATCCTATCGAGGGAAAAAAACTGGTGATGTCTTAAAAGAATGGGATGAGAAGGGGATTACTCAAGCTGTTTATGATAATTATTGGGGATATCATACAGAACGAATTGAAAATGCTTTTATAGATATCGACAGCTTGCTAGCTACAGGAAAACATGCATGGTAGAGTGGGAATTACGATTGGGAACAGCGTAAGTTGGGAGATGTAGGCTCTGTATCTATGTGCCGTCGTATTTTTAAGGAACAGACTTCTGAAAGTGGCGATATCCCTTTCTATAAAATTGGGACTTTTGGTGGTCAAGCTGACGCTTATATTTCAAGTGAGTTATTTGCTGAATATAGGTCAAAGTATCCTTACCCAAAAGAGGGTGATATTTTAATATCTGCTTCTGGTAGTATCGGTAGAACTGTTGAATTTACAGGCAAAAATGAGTATTATCAAGATTCCAATATCGTATGGTTAAGCCACGATGATAGGCTTGATAACGCATTTTTAAAATGTTTTTATTCTGTCGTAAAGTGGGCAGGGATTGAAGGTAGTACCATTAAAAGACTCTATAATGACAACATTTTGAATACGGTTATTTGTATGCCGTCAGTTGATGAGCAAAGGAAAATTGGGACATTTTTAAAAGAGCTCGACCACCTTATCACCCTTCATCAGCGTAAGCTTGAGAAGCTCAAAATGATTAAAAGACTACTGCTAGAAAAAATGTTTATTTAAACGGGCAAATTGGTAGAAATACAAATTCTGACAAATCACAAAAGATAGGATGTGAATAAATGAGTTACGACAGTGAAAGTAAGTTTGAAGCGGATCTCATTAGAACCCTCGTAGAAGAAAAAGGGTGGAGAGACGGTGTTCTGAAGTACAAGAACGAGAAAGAACTGCTTCAAAACTGGGCGAATATTATATATGAGAATAACAGAGCGGTAGATCGTCTTGGAGATTATCCGATGACAGCCGGAGAAATGCAGCAGATTATGGAGCAAATCAAAGCACTGCGAACACCACTCAAGTTAAATGGATTTATTAATGGTGGATATGTCCAGATTGTCAGAGATAATGAGAAGGATCAACACAATTTTGGTAAAATGATTTCTTTGAAAATATTTGATCGGAATGAAATTGCGGCTGGCAGGACACGATATCAGATTGCCGAACAGCCGATTTATAGCGCACGAAATGATATTTATCCAAACCGGCGTGGAGATTTTTGCCTGTTGATAAATGGGATGCCGCTGATTCATGTAGAGCTAAAGAAAAGTGGTGTGCCTGTATCGGAGGCGCAATACCAGATTCAGAAATATTTGCATGAAGGAGTGTTCACTGGAATTTTTTCGTTGGTTCAGATTTTCGTAGCTATGAACCCGGAGGAATGTGTATATTTTGCGAATCCCGGGCGCGCGGATAAATTCAGTGAGAAATTTTGTTTTCATTGGGCAGATCAGTATAATAATCCAATTAACGACTGGAGTACGATCGCGGAAAGGCTTCTTTCTATTCCAATGGCACATGAGTTGATCGGATATTATACGGTTGCAGATCAGACTGATAATACGCTGAAGGTTATGAGAAGTTATCAATATTATGCGGCCAGTAAGATATCTCGTCGTGTCAGTGAAATGAAATGGGATGACCAGAATATTTATGGTGGATATGTGTGGCATACTACGGGATCCGGTAAAACGATGACCAGTTTTAAGTCGGCTCAGTTGATCGCAAATTCCGGCGATGCTGATAAAGTGGTCTTCTTGATGGATCGGATTGAACTGGGAATACAATCTTTGCGGGAATATCGGGGATTTTCTGATGAAACTGATGACGTTCAGTCCACTGAAAATACGGTTGTATTATTGGGGAAATTGAAAAGTGATGCCGCGAAGGACACACTGATTGTTACGTCGATTCAGAAAATGAGCAGAATTACACCGGATGATAATGTGAATATCGCAGATATTGAAAAAATCAATCGAAAGAGGATTGTTTTTATCGTAGATGAATGTCATCGCAGTGTTTTTGGCGAAATGCTTTCGACGATTAAACACACCTTCCCAAGGGCAATCTTTATTGGATTTTCCGGTACACCTATCTTAGAAATCAATAAAAAGAAAGATACTACAACAGCAGATGTCTTTGGAAATGAACTGGAAGGTACCAGGTATACGGTGGCGGATGGGATGAGAGATGGCAATGTACTCGGTTTTGATACAATTCCGCAGCCTACATATAAAGACAAGAATTTGAGACTGGCGATAGCTTTGGATAAAGCAAAGGTCAGGAGCGAAGCAGAAGTTTTCGGGAATCCGGCGAAAGAAGCAATTTATAATCACTGGATGAATGAAGTCCCTATGGGGGCGCAATTGGGAGACAATGGGGAAGTATTAGAAAGTATTGAAGGGCAGCTGACAGATGCGCAGTATGACCGGGAGCAGCATCGAAAAGCAGTTGTAGATGATATTTTGGAAAATTGGATCAGCCAGAGTCATAATGGAAAATTCCATGCCATGTTAGCTACCAGCAGTATTCCAGAAGCGATCCAGTACTACAAAGAAATCAGGTCCAGAAATCGTGGCTTGAAAATTACCGCAGTATTCGATCCTCATGATGGGAATCATGAAGGATCCATTGAGAAAATCGATGGAATCAAAGAGATTCTGGAAGATTACAATCATGATTTCGGTGTGCGGTTCAATATTCCGGGATATGCGGCTTTTAAAAGAGATGTGTGTGCAAGACTGGCACACAAAGATGCTTATGTGGCTATTGAAAATGAGCCGGAGAAATGCCTGGATATTTTGATTGTTGTAGATCAGATGCTGACCGGGTATGATTCAAAGTGGCTGAATACTTTATATATGGATAAGTTCTATAAATGGTCAAATATTGAAATGATCATTCAGGCTTTTTCAAGAACTAACCGTGTGTTTACTGAGGATAAGCCGCATGGAATCATTCGTTACTACAGAAGACCGTATACCATGAAAAATGTGGTGGAATATGCATTTGAACAATATTCAGGGAATAAGCCATACGGAATCTTTGTGCCGAAATTGAAAGAAAATCTGGAAAGTATGAATCGATGTTTTGAAGAGATTAAAACTTTATTTGAATCTGCCGGTATTTCTGATTTTTACAAGCTCCCGGATGAAAAGGCGGAAAAACAGAAGTTTTCGAAATTATTCCGAGAACTCAATAAGCATCTGGAACCGGCTAAGGTACAGGGATTTGTATGGGAACAGACTTCTTATGAAATTGAACAACCGGGTGGAGTGAAAGAAATGGTTTGTCTGGAATTTGATCAGCAGACATTTGAAATATTGCTTGCGCGTTACAAAGAGCTGAGAAGACCAGGCCCTGATGGAGGCGGTGAAGAGGAAGCGTATGATATTGAACCCTATTTGATGGCACTTTCTACAGAAAAGATTGATTCGGATTATATGGACAGCAGGTTCAAGAAATATGTGAAGATGTTAAATGAGAATGCCGATGAAGAGACCATTCATAATATGCTCAATGAATTGCATCGTTCCTTTGCAAGTCTTACACAGGAAGAGCAGAAGTTTGCTAATATTCTGCTGAAGGATATCCAGAATCATGAATTGATTGTCAGTGAAGATAAAAGTGTCCGGGATTATATAGTAGAATATCAAATTCGTGCGAAAAGTGATCAGATTCATAATTTTGCCTCCAGATTGGGAATTTATGAACAGAAATTACGCCAGTTGATGGGAAAACATGTGACTGAAAATGATATGAATGCATTTGGTCAATATGACGATCTGATTCAGAGCGTTGATATTACGATTGCAAAACAATATTTTGATGAAAAAGAAGGAAGTAATGTGCCGAAAAGAAAGGTTCGGGCAAAGTTAGATGAACTTCTGAGAAAATTCATACTGGAAGATGGATTCGATATCTAGAGAATGATAAGAAGGCGATATCAAGAGAGATATTGCCTTCTTATCTATTTTGACGTGTATCATTATTTCCTTTTAGCTAAGGCTGGATAGAGACCTCATAATGAGATCGATATCTTTGTTTTCGAGTTCCTGAATGATATGCAGATAAGTCTTCTGGGTGGTCGTCATACTAGAGTGACCTAATCTCCTGGCTACACTGGCGATGGAAACTCCGGCGAAAAGAAGGAGTGAAGCATGAGTATGCCGAAGTCCGTGGATGGAAATCACAGGGATATTCACGGCTTTACAGTGACGGGCAAGAATATCATTTACGGTCGAGTTGTAAACGGTATTTTTTACAAAAATGGGCTGATCTTCAGGAAGCCCTTTTAGAAGACCTGCAAATTGAATGACCGTCTGCCAATCCAACTGGATTTTGCGTACGGAGGAGCTGTTTTTAGTCGGAGAAAAGCCACCATTTCCTTTATAATTCCATGTTTTTGAAATAGAGAGAATCTGGTGGGAAAGATCGAAATCTTTTGGAGTCAGAGCCAGGGCTTCTGAAAATCGCATGCCAGTTTTGGCAACCAAAAGAATGAACCAATCCCAGCTGACTTCCTGCTCCAGAGTCAGATCAGCGAGCAGTTTCTGTAGTTCGAACTGATTCAGGTATTTAGGTTTTTTATCCCGTGGCTGCTTACCTTTGATGATTGCTTTACGTGTAGGATCCCGTTCAATTAAACCTTCATCAACTGCATCCAGTATGGCGCATTTGAGGTGATGGTGAAAATCCATAGTAGTTTGTCGCTCGTGTTCTGCAGCGTAATCGTTGAGAAGCTTTTGGTAGGCAATCCGGGTCAGGTCGGTAATGCGAAGTTCTGGGACGAGTTTTTCCACCCACTGATGTGCCATGGAATACTTCTCCATGGTGACGGGACGTATGGCTCCTTCTTTATATGTTGTGATCCATTGTTTATAATAATCACAGAACAGGATATCAGGTGCTATTGTTGTGGACATTTTAGTAACCTCCTTTGTTTTGTATGAATGATACACGACAAAAACTATAACTATCATTATAGTAGCACTTCAATTGCTGCCAGACTGCCGTGCTGTATGAAATGGATGTTTTATGATTTAGCGATGAAAGCAATGATTCATATCTTGCAAACGTATGATTTTTAAATGCACCCCAGATTCGTTGAAACCAAGGCTAAATCATGATAAACTGGAAACAGAAGCTATACAAAATCGATATCTTTACAACAAAAATCCGATTAAAATGGAAAGGACGGGAGAAAATGAAATGAGTGAAAATATGATTATCGGAATTGCGGGCGGATCCGGGAGCGGGAAAACCACATTGACCAATCAGATCGCAGCAAGATTTGCGGAAAGTGTAACGATTATTAAACATGATAATTATTACAAAGCACATGATGATATGGATTACGACGAGAGAAGCCGTCTGAATTACGATCATCCGAATGCATTTGATACGGAACTCATGATCCGCCATCTGAAAGCATTGAAACAAGGTGAGAGCATTGAATGTCCACTTTATGATTATACGATCCATAATCGCAGCAAAGACACGATCCGGATCGTGCCGAACCGTGTGATTATTGTGGAAGGTATCCTGATTTTTGAAAATAAAGAATTGTGTGAGCTTATGGATATGCGGATTTTTATTGATACAGACGCGGATGTCAGGATTATCCGAAGAATACAGAGAGATGTTATGGAACGGGCAAGAAGTCTGGAATCCGTTATTAATCAGTATATTGAGACGGTCAAACCAATGCACGAACAGTATGTGGAGCCGAGTAAAAAGAATGCCAATGTGATCGTGCCGGAGGGCGGCTACAATCAGGCAGCGATGGAAATGATTTTCAATCATATTAAAACATATTTGCAGTCATAAAAGCAAAAACGATACGCTGGAAGACACAGACGATGCCGGGAAGTTCGCATTTGTAGACAAAAATCATTGATACACGGTAGGGGAAATGCTAAAATGTAATTGCTTAGGTGCATTGTGTACCGCAGAACGGAAAAAGAATTTAGGAGGATCAAGATTATGAATATCAACAAAAACGAGGAAGACGCCAAAATGACGATTGCGCTGGAAGGCAGACTGGATACGACAACTGCACCGCTTCTGGAAGGAGAACTGAAGGATTCTCTTGCAGACATTACGGAACTTGTTTTTGATTTTTCCAAGCTTGAATATATCTCATCAGCAGGTCTTCGTGTACTTCTTGTGGCGCAGAAAGCTATGAATAAACAGGGCAGTATGGTATTCAGAAATGTGAATGATGTGATCATGGAAGTGTTTGAGGTGACTGGTTTTTCAGATATTCTGACGATTGAATAAGAAAAAGGAACGGGAGACGAAGAACAGGAGGTGTCAGGATGAAGCAGATGGGGACAGCAAAAGAGCTTACAGTTGAGGCAACAGTGGATAATCTGAATAAAGTGACATCATTTGTAGAGGAAGCTCTGGAAGAAAGCGGCTGCCCGATGAAAGCACAGATGCAGATCAATATTGCGATTGATGAGATTTTCAGCAACATCTCTTATTATGCTTATCAACCCAATACGGGTGATGTGACGGTACAATTGGAAATTTCTGAGGAGCCTGCAGAAGTGACGATTACATTTATTGACCAGGGCATTCCTTACGATCCCCTTTCACAGGAAGAACCGGATACAACACTCTCGGCGGATGAAAGAAAAATAGGTGGACTCGGAATCTTTATGGTGAAAAAGAGTATGGATGATCTTTCATATGAGTACAAAGATGGAAAGAATATTTTGAAAATGAAGAAAGCATTTAGATAGAAGACTAGTAGAAAATGATGATACTGAATGATAAGAATAACCTTGGTCAAGCATTGAATTACATTGTTACGTGCCTGTCACAATTTGATGCTTACTCAGATCGGTGTGCCGGCTGAAGCACTGAGCCTGATTATGGGAATCGATTCGCTGATGGGAATGTTCCGGACGGCAGTGAATTCGACTGGAGACGTGGCGGTAGCCCTCATTGTTGCAAAAACGGAAAAAATGCTGAATATAGAGAAATACAATCAAATAGAATAAAGTGAAATGGAGGTAATTCATATGGGCAATGTTACTATTACACGGGAGAACGAGAAAACGGTGATTCATTTAAGCGGCAGAATTGATTCTTCCAATGCACCTCAGGTTGAAGAAGAAATGATGAAAGCTGAGAATGGCGTTCCTGTAATGATCGATCTCGAAAATCTCGAGTATCTTTCCAGTGCCGGTCTCCGTGTGATCTTAAGACTGCGTAAAAATCATCCTGAACTGGAGCTGAAGAATGCATCCACCGAAGTATATGAGATTCTGGATATGACCGGATTTACTTCCATGATGCCGGTTTCCCGTGCATACCGCAGAGTGTCTGTGGAAGGATGTGAAGTGATAGGTCAGGGCGCAAATGGTAAAGTATACCGCATTGATCCGGATACCGTAGTTAAGGTATATCTGAATCCGGATTCCCTGGCAGACATTGAACATGAGCGTGATGTCGCACGAAAAGCACTGGTCCTCGGTATTCCGACTGCAATTTCTTATGACGTCGTAAAGGTCGATGACCATTATGCATCTATGTTCGAACTGCTAAATGCGAAATCATTTTCAAAGCTTTTAGCGGAAACGCCTGAAAATATCGATGAATATGCAAAAATGTATATTGACCTTTTGAAATTGATCCATTCCACAGAAGTTCCTGCGGGACAGCTCCCGGATCAGCGGGAGATCGCAATTGGATGGACGGAATTCTTGAAGGATCATCTTCCGAAAGAGGTATATGAAAAACTCCATAAAATGATGCTGGAGATTCCGCATGATGACCATATGATTCATGGTGACTATCACACCAAGAATATTATGCTTCAAAATGATGAAGTGATCCTGATCGATATGGATACACTTGCAATCGGTCATCCGGTTCTGGAAATGGGGTCTATGTATAATGCATATATCGGATTCAATATGCTGGATAAGAACAATGTGCTGTCATTCCTTGGTTTCCCATATGAGGTTGCGGAAGCATTCTGGCAGAAGAGCCTTGCACTTTACTATGGAACCGATGATAAGGAAGTCCTGAAAGACAAAGAAAATAAAGCGAAAGTTGTAGGATTGATCCGATTACTGCGCCGTACCATTCGCAGAAACGGAAGCCCGGAACTGATTGAGATCTACAGAAATGAACTTTGCAAACTGGCAGAACAGGTGGATACACTGATATAATGAATCGTAATAAGAATTTTAAAAACCCGGATCTGCATATGCATTCAATCTATTCTGACGGAACGGATACACCTGCTGCCTTGCTTAAAAAAGTAAAGGCGGCAGGAATCGATCTTTTCTCTCTGACCGATCACGATTCCTGCGATGGATGTGCGGAGATGCAGAAAGTATTGCAGCCAGATGATCCGGCATTTATTTACGGTGTGGAATTTTCCTGCCGTGACAACAAAGGGAAATATCACATCCTCGGGTACGGATATGACCCGGAGAAATCTTCCATTCTCGAAGCTGTACAGATTACTCATTCAGCCCGGATGGATAAAGCGAAAAACCGGCTCAGGTTTCTTGAAGAGAATTATGGCTTTGCATTTTCGGAAGAAGAACAGAATGAATTTTTGGCGCTGGAGAACCCCGGGAAGCCGCATCTTGCGAAAATGATGCTTGCAAGAGGATATGCCGCAGATAAGGCTGAGGCATTCCGGATTCTGGGCGGATACCATGGAAAGGAAAGGTATCTGTCTCCTGAGGAGGCGATCGATGCCATTTTATTCGCAGACGGAATTCCGGTGCTTGCGCATGGAATCCTGGCAGACGGGTCCAAAGTGCTTACAGAAGAAGCTACCGAGGAACGGATTTCCAGACTCAAAGCCAATGGCCTTATGGGGTTGGAATGCTATTATTCGGGATTCACCGAATTACAAAAGAGTAGCATGCTGAAATTTGCAGAAATTTACAATTTATTTGTCACCGCAGGAAGTGATTACCATGGCGCAAATAAAACTGTAAAACTCGGAAATACGAATCAACCATCGCCGGAAGTGATGCAAAGATTTTATAAGGCACTCTCCAGATTATTATAGTTTCATGTGTTAAGAAAGTTTTAGCATAGGGAGTTAGAAAATATGGTATCTGCATTGCATGACATCGGTAAGATAATTGTTCGGATGAGATCCTGTATGGGGAATGCGGCGCATTTAATCCATTGCTTTTGGTATGTCTGATGGAAGTGGAAGATAAATTAAAAAACAAAATGCAGCTGGAAACGATTGATCCGCTGGAGACGGTAGGAAAAGCGGTGGAATAAATCCGGCAAAAAGGAGAAAATGATGACAATTCAAGAATGCTATCAGAAGATAGGCGGAGACTATGAAGCTGTTCTCAAAAGATTGATGAGCCCGAATCTTGTGCGTAAGTTTATAGGCAAATTTTTAGAAGATGACAGTTATCAAAAATTATGTGAAGAAATGGATGCAGGAAATCGGGAAGAGGCCTTCCGTGCGGCACATACACTGAAGGGCGTATGTAGAAATCTTGGGATTGAGCGGCTTGCAGGTTCTGCGGAAATAATTACAGAAGTACTGCGTAAAGAGCAGGAGACCGTTCCGGAAGAAGCGGCTGCACTTCTGGAAGATGTCAAAAAAGATTATCAGGAGGCAGCCGAGGCGATTCGTACTTATATCGCAAGTGAAACGTAAGGAGCCAATCCGGATATCTGCACTGGATTCTAGGAATGTTTTCCGATATGGTAATCCCGATTCAATGCAGTCATAAGATATCTTGAAGCAACATCAACGATTAAGAATCCTAAGGCAATGGCAAGGCAGGTCGTGAGCAGCGAATTTGTCTTGACCATTGCCATTTCTTTATTTCCACTCACATATCCATACATCATATAGTACAGAGCAGATCCCGGAATTAAGGGAAGCACGGATGCGGTGAGGAAAATCGTAGAAGGTGCCTTGTTGATCCGGGACATGGCAAATGCATAGAAACCGACAAACACGGCGGCTGTCAGTGTGGCCAGGAAATTGCTGGGGTTAAAGTGGTACACCAGCAGATAAATTCCCCAGGTCAAAAAAGCGCCGACGCTGGAAAAAAGCACCTGTCTGCCACGAATTTTGAAACACAGTGCGAAACCGGTACATCCGATCGTGCAGGAAATAAGCTGAATCAGAATATTCGTATTCAGCGCTGCTCCTTCGGAAGAAACTTCATTCAGAAGAAGCATGGCAAGTGCAATTCCGAATGCGATACCCGTAGCGCCAAGAAAAGAATTCAAGATGTTGATCAGACCGGAAATAAAGTCCCGCTGCAGGAGATCACGGATTCCATTCGTTGTTCCTATTGCGCTGATGAGAAGCATGACCATCCCCAGCATGATTCGTTCCGGATGGACGCCGATACCCAGCCGGACCAGAACGACGATCAATACTTCCGATAAGAAAGAGAGAATCATATTATAGATCAGCAAATTGCTCTCTCTTTTACTGAGCCAGTTTCCGGCGATGACAAGCATCACAGACGCAATCGCAGCTACAACTGCGTCAGTAAATCCGCACCCGAAAAAAACAGCAAATCCGGTTCCGCCCATCACAGTAGCAACATACTGGATCGCGGGATGCTGCGGAATGCGGTTCATGGTGTCAAGATACTTCTGATGCAGTTCCTTCTCATTCGGCGTGTGCGCACAGACATATCTTGATAGCTTATTCAAATGGTGAAGCAGATCAAAATCAGTACTAACCGTCTCAATATGGCGGATCTGAGTAAGAATCTCCCCATCCGGCGTCTCAATAGTAATCTGAATGTTGCTTGGTATTACGAATACATCATACCGTGTAAAGCCGTAACTCCTGCACATTCGATAGAGACTGTCTTCAATTCGAAAATTCTCGGCACCACTTTTTAACATTGCCTCTCCAATGTCAAGGATACCTTGTAAAATTTTTGTATAATTCATATATGAGTCCTCGTGGCCGGGGGACGGGTTCGTAGTCACTCATTCTGAGTGACGCGAACCCGCCCGCGGACTGTTTTAATTTATAATCTATGAATTTTATTATACGTTCTATGAGGCTTTATTTCTAGTCCGAATTACAGAATTTGACGATGAAACTGTCTGAGCGGATATGGAATACAGAAATAATGTCTTAGAATGTGTATCATGAAATCATTGCACAGAGGAAAGATATTATATATATGTTTGATGGGAATTGATATTATATTGAAGATTATTCTCGGAATTTAGTGACGATTTCGGAAGTGCTTGTGGATAATAGTAATCACTAAACGGTAGATAGTACGTACCTTTACAAAGCTTGAGCAATCCTATATGATAGAGATAGATTCGCTCCAACCATATTTCATATCTTCTTTATCGGGATTTAGGTGAATAGGAATAGAGTGTCCGTGTCTTGAGAAGATATGAGAAAATGTAAAATCGAAAGAGGATGGAACAAGGTAGGAAAAAGATGAATAGGGAAGAATTTGTAAGAGCAATAAAATATGTAAAAGGAAAGACAGATAAGGTACTTCCTGTTACGCCACAGCAAGTCTGGATTCGCGCAGAACTCGCGGAAAAATTTGCAGGGGAGAAATACGGAGTTCGGCTTTGGGGAAGGATTTATAAGCAAAAAGAACCTTCTGGGAAGTGGGCTATCATTTTGCATCCGAATCAGTTAGATGGCAGCATCATAACTAATAACATAGGCTATATCTATTATGAGCTTGGCTATCATATTTTGGCACCGGATCTGCGCGGATTCGGGAAAAGCGAAGGACGTGTGGCGATGGGGTTCCTGGAAAGTCTGGATGTCTATGACTGGCTGAAAAAGCTCCATGCTGATTATAAAGTAGAGCAAGTGATCGTACATGGATTATCTTTAGGAGGAGCGACAGTTAACTATCTCTCCGGGCTTGATACATTTATGGAAAATGGACCGTTGAAAGTGGGGAAATTACAGGCCCTTCCCGAGTTACATGTTACAAGACTCATCGTAGACAGCAGCTATGTAGGAATGAAACAGTTCGCGTGTAAATCATTTTTCATCTGGAGCGGAATTGGACTGACAAAGGATAATTTTGATTATTACGGTGATGCGTCAGAGAGCCTTCGGCATTCAAAAACTCCGATGATGATTATACATGGAAAGAAAGATTACTTTGTAAAGATGAAAAATGCAGATCGGATTGAGGAATGTGTGAATGCAGATTGTAGAAGGTGGAATGTAGAAGGAGAAGGACATGTTTTTGTACTGCTGGGGAGAAAGACGGGAGAATACCGGGATAGAATAAGAGAATTTTTGGAGTGACCTCCACTTTTTATTAATAATGCAGAATACAAAGAATAATTGTGCTATAATCGGCTCATAGGCAGGTGGTTTTGAGGAGCTCCTGAATCATATGTAAAGATTCATGTGATTGTCGAAAATCATTTCTATGAATGGAAATTGTAATACTGTATGTGCTGCAATTTCCGATTATTGTAACAATGTCAAGCCGATTCAGGCAAATATCAATGAATTATGCAGGGAAATTCTAAGTGGCTATGGGACGGGGTGTAGTTACTATATTTCAAAGAAGGGAGAGTAATATACCCAGAACAAGAAGAATAATAAGCCCAATTGATACGTATCACATTATGCTACGAGGTGTGAATCACCAATAAATCTTTGAAGAAGATTCGTGACCATGAACCCATCCCCGATGCACTCCTAAAATTCAAACAAATGATAGCAAATTTTCTTGAATAAATTGCGTGCATAGTATATTATGATGCTGGGGTCAAAAGGTATTTCCAACTAATTAAATAACTACTATTGATGAAAGACATATGGTATAATCATCTTATCAAATAAAGGTGGTTTGCATATGTCTTTTAAAACAAATGATGTAGAACAGTTATCTC
>NZ_JBQHSE010000046.1:0-12643 GCF_052066395.1 Bariatricus sp. HCP28S3_A4
ACATTATACCAGAAAAAGGGAGGTCAATGCTCTTTTTATTTGCATTCTCCCATAAAATCAAGGTTTTTATTGAATTTTGGGACAAAAAAACAGGTAGTTTTTGACACTACCGTTTTATGAGGGGAGTGTTATAAATGACAATGTCTCCCAGTTTTCACATATTCTGGGCGGGGCAATTGGCGCAATTATGGGATACAATTTAAATAAAAAAGGAAGGGTTGTCTAAAAATGTGCAAAAAATATTTGATTTTACTTCTTTCTTTATTAATGGTCGTAGCTGTTTTTGGTGGAGGGTCATTCATCAAAAGAGAGATGAATAACAGAGCTTCCTATAAACAGGCCATTGAATACTTAGCTGATGGAGATTACGAAAATGCTTATAAAATTTTTGATGAATTAAGAGGATACAAAAATTCAGATCAGTTAGTCCAAGAGACAATTTATCAAAATGGAATAAGCAAAATGAATATTGAAGAATATGAGCTTGCCCTTGAGCTTTTTCAGACAATCCCAGAGTATAAAGAATCAGCTTCTAAAATTGAAAAAATACAACTATATTTACAAAATGAACAAGCCAACAAAACTCAGGATATAAACCAGAACGATAAATTGGATAATAATGACACCAATCAAGAACTAATCACTACATATGAAAATAAAGACGCTGAAACTCCTATAAGGGTTGAGGAAAATACAAAAATAGAGAATATAAACGGACGTTATAGTAGAACGGTTGACCGAGATAATGACACCTATTATTTGCTAAGTGTATCAATAGATGAGGGAGGAATAATTAGCATTTCCTATACGTTATATCATAAAGATTGCAATTTCGAAGGTGGTCGTATCACAGGATATTCTTTGTTTTACAATGAACAAGCAAGCTGGAATGAAGAAGAACAATCATACTTACTAGAAAGAGGCACGTCGAAATATACGATATCAGTTCAAAACACAAAAGAAATTTTAGTCGAAACAGATAGCGAAAAAGAATACGATCAATTGTTTGTAGGAAAATATCTTCGTGACGATTAGAGGTGATAAAGTCAAAAAAGGTAGTCGCTATTGAACGTTTGCTTATTGTGGTGCTAGTGGTATTGTATTTGCATTTATTGTATTGTCTTCGTTTACGCGATTTAAAGAGGGAGAAATACCACTCACTATTATTTTGGTTGTAATATTATTTGTTGGTCAGCAAGTATATGAAGGTATTGCGATAAGAGATAATATTTCTCAACTAACACATGTTATTGGTGGTGCAATAGGAGCTTTTGTTGGGTATCGGTTCAATAAAAGCAAATAATGATTAATCGAAATAATATCCGTTAATAAAGGAAGAAAAATGAAACATTATATTGATAATAATTGGAAACGTTACCTATGTCTGTTGCTTTGTATAACTCTGATATGTGCTATATTCGGTTGCGGATATGAAAAAAAAGAAAAATCGTATAAAGAAACATCTGAACTAGCAACAAATGAGTATACTAATGATGAAAATGTAGAGATTGAACAATCGACAGATAATAATAAAAATGAAGAGGAAATATCTCAAACTGATGTCACAAATGTATTGGAATTTCATTTACTTGATGTTGAACAGGGAACAAGCGTACTTGTTAATTGTGATGGACATTGGTTGTTATATGATGGTGGAAATTCTGGAACATCATCATATGTTGTTGCTTATCTAAAAAAACAGGAGGTTAAGAAGCTTGATTATATTATTGCTTCTCATTTTGATGCGGATCATATAAGCGGATTGATTGGTGCATTAAATGTTTTTGAATGTGAAACAGTTCTATCCCCAGATTATGAAGCAGATACGAAAATATACAATTCTTTTGACAATATGGTTAAAAAAAATGGTGCCTTAGTTATTCATCCAAAGCAAGGAGACAATTACTATTTTGGAAATGCAGAGATAGAAATTGTTGGACCATATACATATTCATATTCAGAAGAAAATGATAGAAGTATTTGTGTTCGAATAACTTATGGAAACACACATTTTCTCATGTGTGGTGATGCAGAATATCCTGCAGAATCTGATATGGTTAATTCCGGAGTATCTCTTTGTTCAGATGTATTCGTGGTAAGTCATCATGGTAGTGCTAATTCAAACTCTACAGCGTTTTTAAATGTTGTAAACCCTCAATATGCGTTAATAAGTTGTGAATTAGGGAATTCATATGGTCATCCGTCTGATGAAGCATTGAAACGATTAAGAGAAGCGGGATGTTTATTATATCGTACGGATTTACAGAAAGAAATTATAGGATATTCTGACGGAATAAATGTATGGTTTAACCAAGAAGCTACTTCTGATTGGCGAGCCGGATCTGAATTAGAGAAGGATGATTTCGTTAAAAATAAGGACAACCAAAATCAAACGATTGAAGTAGAGAACAATAATATTGATTATCAATATGTATGTAACACCAGCACAATGAAATTTCATTATTGTTACTGTAATAGTGTAAGTAAAATGAGTGATAAAAACAAAAAATATACAAATGAAACCAGAGATGCAGATTGCCAACCTAAACGGCCAACTGTGCCATATTAGGCGGACAGTGTGGGACATAATCGGCGGCCAGCCATCAAGCATTATTCCACGGTGTACTTGACATGAGCCTCTACCGCTCATGATTCATTGGCAAAGCCTGGAAACCGCGTCAGAGACGGATTTGCCAGGGCTAAACAGCCTATCATGAGCTACTCATGTAAAGCACCTTTCGCGGCATAAGGCTTGATGGCTTGAAATTTAACTGTCCGCTTATTGTGTCTCTGACTGGCCGGAAAATGTGGCCCAGCTGTCCGCCAAAACTGGCCATATGCAAGAGAAGAACTAATTGAACAAGGGTATACTAGTTGCGGTAATTGTAATCCATAGTTTTATGAAAAATATTCAGAAATTATCAGAGATAGATTATTCTAAATGCAAGATTAATACAATAACAAATATATAATTATTATTCCTAAAAATAAGTGATAATTACACCTTCGTATGATTCAGCTCATACGGAGGTTTCTTTTTGCCCATTTTTCTCATCTTGACATTTTTTTACTAAAACATGTTGTATAAGACACTCCGAATCTTTGGATATATAGAAGGACTTTTATTTGACCTTCTATATTGATGAAATGTGAGGTAATGACATATGTCAGAGAAAAGATGTTATACAGTAAAAGAGTTACAGGAGATCCTTGGTGTCAGCAGACCGACAATATACAACCTTCTGAAGAAAAATGAGTTCCGGTGGATCCAGCTGGATGGCGGAAAGTACCGTATTTCCAAAAAGAGCTTTGATGACTGGCTGGATAAGCTGCCGGAATCTTCCAACTAATCTCCTATCCGGATGAAAAATCGACTCTCCGCTCCGCTTCGGTCGGTGCTAAACGAATGCCACTGGCATTCAGCACCCTAAATTTTTTTGAAAAAGTGCGGTATGGTATGGGAAGAAGGAGGAAAGCTTCATGGATGAGAAGGGGAAAATGAATACCGGGGAATACGAAGAACTGATAAAGGAAGTGGAAGCAAACAGCCCATACAAGAGACTGTCTTCTGCAAAAAAGAAATGGATGAGTGTTTCTGAGATGGGCGAGCTTTTAGGGCTTAAAAAGACGGATCGGTATTGGCTGGTACATAAACACTTTTTTGAGACCAAAGAGATTGCCGGAAAGATGCGGGTTAATATTGAGAGTTTTGAAAAGTGGTATGCGAATCAGATTAAATATCATAAAGTCAACGGAGAAGAACCGGGAAAGGAATTGAAAGAATGGTCTTATTCTGTTCCGGAACTTGCAGAAATGCTGGAGCTTACAGATGGTGTCGTTTATGACCTGATCAAGCGGAATAATATCGAAGTCGTGATTGTGGACTACTGGAAACGTGTACCAAAAGCTGCATTTCAGAAATGGTATGACGGACAGTCCAGATACCGCACGAAGGATGATAAAAAGAGGGATGCCGAAATGGAGGCCGCTACTCTCACTATGCCGGAAATGGCCAGACAGCTGGGAATCACAAGAAATCAGGTATATGGCATCTTGAATAGTCAAAAGTATCAGCATTTCTTTGAGTTCGTCACGATCGCTGATCGAAAAAGAATCACGAAGGAAAGCTTTCAGAAGTTTCTGGAAGGGCAGGATGAATATCATCTGGATCCGGCGAACGATTATGAAGAACTGGCAATGGAAGAAAATGTGGCACTGGCGAATTATCGGAGAAAGAAACTGGCACAGACCGGGGAACGAGGAAGGAATGGCAATCTGCAGTATCTTACTATAGATGAAGCAGCCTTTATGGCAAAGGTCAGCCGGTCCATGATAAATGTCTGGTACACAAAAGGATATTTTCCGGTTGTAAAAATAAGGAACCATGTTCGGATCAAACGAAAAGAATTTGAAGCGTGGCTGGAAAAGAAAAATACAGAAAGGGGCTGTTAAATTATGGCATCAATCAGAGAACGAAATGGAAAATTTAATGTGATCTATTCCTATACTGATGCAGACGGGAAACGGAAGCAGAAATGGGAAACTTATGCTACAAAGGCAGAGGCAAAGAAACGCAAGAAAGAAATTGAATATAAAGAAGAAATGGGTTCCATGATAATTCCGCAGTGTAAAACCATGAAAGATCTTCTGGCAGAGTACGTTGCCCTGTATGGGAAGGACAACTGGGCATTATCTACATATGATGGAAATGTTTCTCTCATAAATAATTATATCCTTCCGATCATCGGGGATGAAAAATTATCGGAGATCAATACCCGTTTTATTGAAAAATATTATCAGAGGTTGTTGAAAGCTCCGGCTGTGGTCAATCCTATAATTGGGAAAAGAAAGAATGAATATGTATCTACCAGTACCATCAGAGATATCCATAAACTCCTCCGAAGCTGTTTTAAACAGGCTGTCAAATGGGAACTGATGGAGAAGAATCCTTGTATCTATGCGACCGTACCAAAACTAAAACAAAGAAACGTGAGATTTGGACTGCAGAAACTCTGCTGTACGCACTGGAAGTATGTGAGGATGATCGGCTAAAGCTGGCAATGAATCTTTCCTTCTCCTGCTCTCTCCGGATCAGTGAGCTTCTGGGGCTTACCTGGGATTGTGTGGACATCTCGGAGGAAGCAATTGAGGAAAACCGGGCATATCTGTTTATTAATAAGGAATCCCAGCGAGTGAGCAAATCCGCTTTAAAAGAGCTGGATGCAAAAGATGTGCTGCTGATATTTCCGGAAAAAAGCAAGACCAATAAAACAGTCCGTGTTTTGAAAACACCGAAGACAGACAGCAGTGTCCGAAAGGTTTTCCTTCCAAAGTCTGTCGCAAAGATGCTGATCGAATGGAAAGAAAAATAGGATGAGACAAAGGAAGTTCTTGGAGATGAATACATGGACTATAACCTGGTCATGGCAAGTACGTTTGGTCTTCCTTTGGGGGATGGCGCGATCCGGAAGCCATTAAATCAGTTGATTAAGGACTATGATCTTCCACCGGTTGTTTTCCACAGTCTCAGACACAGCAGTGTTACCTATAAGTTGAAACTGAATGGTGGAGATATTAAGGCTGTCCAGGGAGATTCCGGACATGCCCAGGTCAGCATGGTTACGGATGTATATTCCCACATCCTGGATGATGACCGGAAGAAAAATGCAGAGCTGTTTGAAGAAGCATTTTATGAGAAGAAAAATCTGGATCCGCAGATGCATCCGAATACAGCAGAAAATACGGTGGCGGTTCCGGAAGGTATTGATGCGGAATTGCTTGCAAAGGTTCTCTCCAATCCGGAGATGGCGGCACTGCTATCTTCACTTGCGAAGACGATGAAATAAGGGGATAGATAAAGTAAAACAATTTCAATCATATTCAACAAATCTCCTTCATATGAATAAAAAATGATGGAGATAATTATGTAATGAAGGAGATTTTGGGAAAATGATGCCGGGCCGGCAACTGGATATGTTCGTATTTAAGTTGGCTGTCGTGGTCGAAACACCATAGACAAATTTTCAATAACGGTGTATAGTAATAATAGAAATCTGGTCAATTGAATATTGTTTATCATTCCCGCTTGTAAGGGGATGGTAGCCGGAATATGATATCTGTCAGTAACAACAGAGCTTTCCCCGGATGTTAGCAGCTGCAAAGAATCTGCTAATTTTCAGGTCTTATCTGGTCTTGACAGAAAGGGTATTCAGATTACCAGAATTTGATTCGAAAATAAAAAAAGTCCTTGATAATAAAGGGCTAAACATATCAGTTCTTGACAGGGATTAACAGAACCACAGAGCTCTCCTAAGCGGTAGGTCGGGTGTTCGAATCACCTCGGGAACGCCAAAAACTCCGCCGGAAAACCCAGTAAAATCAAGGGTTTCCGGCGTTTTTCATTTTTACGGAAAAAGAGAAAAATCGTGAAATTCACGGATTTTCATTAGCAAATTCTCCGTCAGCTAATGGAAATTAGGACTAATGTCGTCCGCCTTTCAGGTGTACGGCTTGCTAATAAAAATTAGCAAAAAAATCGTCGTTTTGCTAATGAAAATGCCCTCTCTGCTAATGGCAGAAAAAATCGAGCAAAATTTCTGCTAATGGAAAAGGCGGTCGTTACCCTGTTAATTCGTTCATTCAGTGGTGGTCAAGCGAAAATCGCACACTACCTCTATGCCCTTTCTTATTATATAATTGCGGTAACAGGAGGTGGTTGTTTTGAAAGAACAGAAATATCATTTATATCTTTCCGATGACGAATACAGGAGAGTGTTGCAATCGCTTATCCGTTTGAAAAACAACCTGACAGCACAAGGCAGATATACCGATGGAGTTGATGATATTCTCTGCAAGATGATTTCAGCCAAGAAAAGAAAGTTCAAAATCAAATATATCTGAACATAGAACAAGACCGCCTACACAATGTAAGCGGTCTTTGATTATTTAAAGTGAGTTCGACAAACTGAAATTTTCCATTACCTTATCCAATTACGAAAAATCAATGGTCACATACAATCTCTTATTTTGATATTGTGCGGATATACTACCGCTCATACGCTCGGTTAGCATTTTTGCAATAGACAATCCCAAACCTGTTGAATTACGACTGGCTTCAACTGTATAGAATCGGTCAAACAATCTGCCGACTGTCACAGTATTCAGCTTATGCGCTGTGTTACTGAATGTAATACTGCCACTCTTATCCATAACTACGGACAGATCACCATCAGAGTATTTCAGCACATTGCTGATGATGTTGGAGAAGATACGGTTGACCGCACCTGCATCCAGTTCACGGAAAACAGGTTCCTCCGGCAATTCGATTTCCGGTTGGATGCCTTTCTCCTGCATAACCGCATAGAAAGATAGCAGACTTTCCTCCAGCGCCCGGACAACATCCATGTGTTCCGGTTTCAGATCCTGCGAAGATGCGACCACACTGTATCGGAACAGTTCTTCGGTCAAATTCTTCAAAACATCGGTTCTGTTTTTAATTTGGGAAAGATAACGCTGAACATTCTCACTCTTTTCCTCACGCTCCAACAGGTCAAGATAACCGTTAATTGCGGTCAGTGGTGTTCTAAGGTCATGGGAAATGTTGGTCACAGCTTCTTTCAATTCCTGATCGCCCTGTTGGTAACGATGGCGTTCCTTGCGGAGTAAGCGGAGCTGAACATTGACGTCCGTAGCCAACTTTCGCATATAGGGGTCACGGGTAGAAATATCAATGAGGGTGTTGGTATCTTCTGCCAATCGGTCACGGAATGCTTCCGAAATCTCCTGTGCCGACTTGCGCAGGAAATAAACCTTCGCAGCAAGCACAAAGATAACCAGAAGCAATATTCCGATGATGATTAACAGCAGATGTTCCATAACAGTCCTCTTATTTTATATCTTTTTTCTTGAATAGTGACACGCCTGCGGCAGTGGTCGCAATAGATACACATAACTGACAAATTATCGCCAGCGGACAAAACACACCTTCCGAACGGGCAATATTCAATCCTTGCGTAGATGGAATACAGGCTTCTATAAAAGTGTACACCATTCGGGCAGTCCCTCTGATATATTTGCTATTGGGAATGCCTTCCTGTCGCAAATAGCTGCCATCCTCCTGCATAACCATACGAGTAGCAAACTCCGGTTCCTGCAAAGCACTGTAGACGTACAAGCCCCCAATAATAATTACCAGAGCGAACACAAAACTAATAATCAAACTTCGGGATTTATTGCTGTCCTGCATAGCAATGAATGTGAAAACAGCGGCATAACACAGAAGCATGACTATTGTAGTGGGAATACGCCATCCCACAGGAGCAAGTGCCTCCCACATCAATCCTCCAAGGAATGGTAAGCCAACAACAACGGACGCCGCAATATGTGTAATCGTAAACAGGACACTGGCTGTGACTACGACAATCAAGTTCGCCAAATAAATGCTGTTTCGGGTACATCCAACATTCAATTTATTGCGAATTGTCCCCTGGTCGTATTCCGAACCAATATAAAAAGCGCTGAACACCGCCATGATAGCCCCTACAATAACCAATCCGATAAAGAAATAGTAGTTACCGCTGGCAAGATACCAGTTTTCTCCGATATTCTTCGTGTTGATGATTGCCAGAATGTAGAATACTGCACCTGCAATAGCAGAGAGAGCTTCCAATACCCAAAAGATTTTGCTTCTCCAAAGTCGTGAGAAGTTAGCAGTTATCAGTTTACGCATTGCTGCCACCTCCCACTAAGGAGATATAGTAGCTCTCCAGACTTTCATCCTTCTCCTGCAAGGACTTAACTTCGCAGTTTTCCTTTGCCAAGGCAACGGTCAGTTGGGTCACGTTAATCTTAGCAAATACATCGGCTGTGGTTGCGGAAATAATCTTGTATTCCAAATTCAGAGAATCGAGAACACGCGCCAGAGTTGCGGTGTCGGTCACTTCCATGTGGACGCATTTGCGGCAGGCTGCATCCAGTTCTTCCGCACTCAGTTCCTTTACCATGCGTCCGTTATCAATGATACCGTAATGAGTAGCCAAACGGGAAAGCTCGTCCAGAATGTGACTGGAAATCAGAACGGTGATCTGTCTTTCACGGTTCAGCTTCAGAATCAACTCACGCATTTCCACGATGCCCTGAGGGTCAAGACCGTTTACAGGCTCATCCAGAACAAGGAAGTCGGGATCACCGGCTAATGCGATGGCAATGCCCAAACGCTGCTTCATGCCCAGGGAGAAATTCTTTGCTTTCTTCTTTCCGGTGTTCTCTAAGCCCACCAGCTTCAGCAATTCGGGGATACCATCATAAGACGGCAGGCCAAGAACAAGGTACTGCTGTTTGAGGTTTTCTTCCGCAGTCATATCCATGTAGATGGACGGTGTTTCTACCACGGCACCCATACGTCGGCGGGATTTGATAATATCCCTGCTGTCATTGCGGATGCCGTACAGAGAAAAGCTGCCAGAAGTCGGCTCCTGCAATCCGCAGATCAGTCGAATCAGCGTTGTCTTACCTGCGCCATTCTTTCCCACAAAGCCATAGATGGAGCCTTTGGGAACATTCATAGTAAGACCGTTCAAAGCCTGAAAGTTCTTATACTTTTTTGTCAGGCTGTTTGTTTGCAAAATATAGTTCATAGTGTGTTACCTCCTTTGATGACCTAAGTTTACTAAACAAAAGTCAAGAAAGTGGTCAAGAAAAACGTCAAGATTTGGTCAAGATTTTTGTTCTGCCAGTTTGAAACCAATACCCCATACTGTTTCGATATAGTCCACACCGCTGACATCCTGCAATTTTTTACGAAGGTTGCTTATGTGCTGCTTCAAAGAACGCTCGGTGCAGTCGGGGGTGTCCAGACTGATTCTGTCAAGCAGAACACTCTTGGCAATAACCTGTTTGGGATTTTCCATCAGAAGCTTCAAAATAGCATACTCTGTTCGGGTCAGCTTCACAGACTGCCCCTGTACCGTCAGAGAAAGGGCAACCATATCCAAAACCAAATCACCAGCGGAAAGGGATTTGATTTCCGCATGCTGTTCTGCCTTGCGGAGCTGAACGGTAATTCGTGCTAAAAGTTCCTTTGTGTCAAAAGGCTTGGTCATGTAATCTGCTGCACCGCTGAGCAGAAGATTAACCTTGTCCTGCACATCTACTTTTGCGCTGAGAACGATAACAGGAATGTTCTCAATGTGGGGCAGAACGTCCTCGCCGGAAAGTCCAGGCAACATCAGATCCAACAGCACCAAGTCTGGCTTATTTTGCGAAAGAAGATATAACGCTTCGGTGCCTGAGTATGCACGAAGGACAGAATAGCCTTCTTGCACCAGCACTTCCGTCAGCATATCTCCAATATGAATATCATCATCTATGATTGCTATTTTTCTCATGCGTTAGTCTCCAATATATCTCTCACGAAAATTCAAATTCATGTGCGCTTTCAATCTCACCGGAAGACTGGAATTTATCGGTTTGAAATACTTACACAACTTCACTGAGTTTATTGACGGTGCAGCCCTTGTTTGCATAATATTCCATCATCTCAGGAAGTTTATTTTTATTATAGCTTGTGATGCAGTCAGACAAAACATGAACGGTATATCCGACTTTGGTCATATTGAAGCAAGTGGACTTTACGCAGGCTGTGGCATCTGCTCCAGCAATAAAAAACTCGGTGATGTCGTGTGCCCGGATAAAAGCGTCAAATTCTTCACTCGTTAAAGCATTGCTTTTTGTTTTGAGAAAAATGTGTTCCGATACAATCTTGAGTTCAGGAACAAACTCAGCACCGTGAGTGCCAGGCTTAAATGTTCTCGTTCCTGCAGACAGATTGTTGTGTTGAATGTACACAACATACATATTGTTTGCAACCGCCCAGTCAATTGCTTGATTGGTAGTCCCAATGATCTCTTGGTAGTTTTTTGTAATATCATTCTGAAGGTCGATCACGACCAAGGCTTTGTTTTTCATAATACTCCTCTACAAATCTCGATTTGTCTTTCTCTTGGTTTCTAATTATACATCATAATTATGAGAATTTCTACCCGCCGTCTATTGACATCAAATAATTTGAAATACGGCTGTATAAATATAACTCATATTATTTCAGCGGAAAACAAATATCAATTTCCATATAGCCGTTTTCTTCAACTTTGCGATATATGTCAAAAACAGGTCGTTCGTCAATGTGGTTGCCTGTTTTTGAAAGCCATCGGCAAAAAACGCCTTGATATACCATATACAGCATTTGCGGATAGCCCTTGAAATGATACACTGCATATTTACCGCCTGCGAAAGTGTGTGTCAGAATATTTGGGTTATCTTTAAGAGCCGGATGATTTGGCGAGATAGTTTGACACATCTCATACATACAACAGTTTTCATCTGTTATTGAAGGGTCATCTACTGTGGATTCCAGATACAGCGTGTCAGCCGATGACAAGTGCTCGTATTTATTTATAAATGTACACCATTCGTCAGGCAGATTATGATAGTTGCCTTTTTTACGCTCATATAATACAAAAAAGCTGTCCAACTCCTCAACGGTTATCAGATTTTCCGTATCTACCAATTCATCAATAGATATTCCGTGCGAAAAAGAGCATTGCTCTGCCAACTGTTCACTGACATTGCGAAAGTTTGCAGGTGTAATGTTGAGATGTCTTTTGAAGGCTGTGGCAAAATTTGACGAGGAGTATCCATAATCAACTCCGATTTCGGTAATGCTTTTATCTTTTTCAACCTTTAATCTCCACGCGCTTCTTTCAATACGGGTGCGCTTAATAAACTGATACAGAGCTTCGTCGGTATGCTCCTTAAACATTCTCATAAGATGATATTTAGAATATGAGCAATGCCTGGCAACATCATCAACAGTGATTTCGTTGTCTATGTTGTCAAAAATAAAGTCAATTGCTTTGTTTATCACGGAATTTTGAATTGTAACTATGCTGTTTTCTTCCACAGTCATCACCTGCCCCCACACAATTTCTTTTGCTTATTTATCAAGAATAACGAAACAACAGCCGTTAAAATCTCTGTTGCAAGAGCAACAAACCATACGCCTGTCATACCCCAAAGAGCCGGGAATATGAATGTAAATGCCAATAGGAGAACAACACCCCTAAGAGACGATATGATTGCGGAGCTTAATGCGTCTCCGCAGCCTGTAAAATACATTGAATTTATCACGTCAAAGCCCATAACTAAAAATGTTGCGGCATAAATGCGAAATCCGCTTGCCACCATATTTGCAACAACATCGCTGCAACCGAACATTGCGGCATAGGAGTTACCGAAAACCGAAAAAGCGACAGCAAAAAGCAATCCGATTATCAATAAAATCTTATTTGTAACGCTGCGAAGTTCCATGGCAGTTTTTTGTTCGTTTGCACCCCAACAAATGCTGACAAGTGGTGTGAGTCCCTGACCAAAACCTATGGCTATCATACTGAAGCCGTAAACGGCAAAACCGAGTATGGTAAATGCGGCAACGCCCTGACTGCCAACATATTTCATAAGCACATAGTTGAACGCAATGAAGTGCTATACTAACGTTGTAACAGTAGTGGCTAATAAGATATAATCAATCTATCAAAGAAAGAAGGAATTATTATGCCACAAACTTACACTCCAGAATTTAGAAGAA
>NZ_JBQHSE010000047.1:0-12595 GCF_052066395.1 Bariatricus sp. HCP28S3_A4
TCTTCTTCGGAAGTAAAATCGCAGCGTTGAATTTTAGAAAACTCTTTCACTATGTGAAAGGGTCTTCGAACTATGCAGAAAATCCTCTATTGGCATAAGAATATGGGAAGGATATAGTTACAATCGACACCAAATATACCGAAAACTACGGTAGAAACTTATAAATTAAATAGCAACAAAAAGCAAAAGAGGGACGTTCGATACCAGGGCTTTTGCCCCCAGCATCGAACGTCCCGATCACTAAGTTATCCTATCAAATCATACTTCACAACATTCATCTTTACACTTCCATCTGCGAAGAAGGAAATTCCATCTGCTGCCTGGTCAGTATATAGAGTGATCGTCATCACCTGCTCTCCGTCATTAACAAAGATCTCGGCACTGAACCAATCCAATATCAGGCGCAGTTTAATTTTTCCATTTTCTGAAGAAACCTGGCTTCGTCTCTGATGAATTGCTGCCCTTCTGGAACCTGAAAACTTACGATCCACCTTCAAAATAGATTCGTAAGGGCGGAAGCTGACTGCAGTATGATACTGGCAATCCTGTGCAAAACGTACTGCAAACTTTTTATACAGTTCTTTTCCCTCTACAGGTTCCAGTTCAATTTCCAGATCAACTTTTCTTCCTTTCACTTTATCCAGTTTGATAGTATCTGTGAAAACAACATCTTTGTATTCTACTTTATTGTGTCGCAGCTTCTCCAGCTCACGAATAGGATTCTGATATATTCTACCATTTTTTACAGAGAGTTCTCTTGGAAGTGTCATCTGTCCAAACCATGGAGTTTCCTTGGGATGAAGACGACTGGTGTCCCAATTCTGCATCCACGCAATCATCACTCTCCTGCCGTCAGGTGTCAGAATCGTCTGAGGTGCATAAAAATCAATCCCATAATCAACTGCATGATCCGTCTGCGCCTTAAATGTACCGTTCTCTTCATCCATAGTTCCCAACAGATATAAAGTTCCATTACCATTGTGATATTCAAATCCCTCAGGAAGCATATCCATCGGACTGCACATCAACACATCTTTTCCATCAAGGTGAAACACATCCGGACATTCCCACATAACACCAAACCGGTTATGATTCTCGATCAAAACACTTTTGAACTTCCATTCAAAACCATCCTTACTGGTATACAGCAAAAGCTGTCCACTGCCATCTGCTGCCCGGTTTGCGACCACACAGCTATAGGTTCCATCTTCATTTACCCACATTTTAGGATCACGAAAATCTGCTTTGCTGCACCCTTCTGGAATATTCTTCATATCAAGCACGGGATTCTTTTCATATTTTTCATAATCAAGGCCATCTCCCACTGCCAGACACTGAGTTTGTTCATCACGGAACCCACCCTCTTCCAAAGGTATTCTCTTAACACCCGTATACATTAACAACTGTCTCCCATCCGGAAGTGACACCGCACTTCCGGAGAAACATCCGTCTCTGTCATAGCTCATATCAGGTGCCAAAGCTGCCGGGAGGTACTCCCAGTGCAGCAAATCTTCACTCACTGCATGTCCCCAGTGCATCGGTCCCCAATACGGATCATATGGATGGTACTGATAGAACAGATGGTACTTCCCCTCATAATAAGAGAAACCATTGGGGTCATTCAGCCAGCCAACCCTTGTTGATAAATGGAATCCCGGCCTGTCTTCTAGTGCTATTCTCTTGTCATAAGTTTCTTCATACTTCCGTGCTTCTCGTAATGTCTGACTTGTCATATATTTCTGCTCCTACGATTATTATTTATCTAGTGTCAACGTTTTATTATTCTGCATTTTCATAGTAGCTGTCAAGATATTTCTGGAAAATGTCCAGATAATCCTGCAGACCATATGCATCCAGATCTTTCAAGTATTTATCCCAGTCTGCATCTGTAAATCCATTCATGATCCAGTCTGATTTTTTCGCATTGATTGTTTTCTGGATATCTGCCTGCAGATTGGAAAGTTCTTCTGTATCTTCCTGAGACATGAATACATTTGGATATACATATTTTGTATTCATATCCGGAGTATAGTAATCTTTAATCCAATCCAAACGATACTGTGCATCATCAGGGCATGTTACATATACACCATAGTATTCATCCAGGATTGCAAGCGGACCTCCAACACACTCTGCTTCTCTTACTTCAACCGGAGATGCATCTCCAAGCGGAGCATGCTTCAGCATTTCCTCACCGTTCTCGTTTTCACCCAGTTCAAAGATATCAAACTCATCATCCTCGCCATAAGTTCCCCAGTTATTCTGCGGAGACTGGAACGGATCATACATCTGATCCAGCCATGCACATACAAGAGCCGGATTCTCTGCAACTGCTGTTACTACGCAACGTCCACGGTCAAATCCACTTGTAAAAGAACCATTCTGCGGAGTGATATTTCTTGTATCAGCTGTTAATGCCGGAAGCGGAACCCAATCCTGAAGATTGTCAATATTTGCTACATCCCAGCTAAAGCATACGCCGTAACGTCCGGATTTTCCTTTTGATACGTAAGTAGACCATTCCTGTGTAAATGCTTCCGGATCAATCAGACCTTCTGCATACAGAGAATGAAGCCATTCGATTCCCTTCTTATAACCTTCCTGTGTTGCGGAACAGATTACTTCAAGGTCATCAGTAACTGCAATATGTCTTCCCTTATCAGCATCGCCGTATCCTTCACCAAAACCATTGATGAGGATGCTCGGATCCTGGTCACCATCATTTACAATACATGCCATCGGAATGATGCTTCCGTCAATATTGAATTCTGCCTGCAGTTCAGATGCATGATCGCGGAAAGCAATTAAAACCTGTTCAAATTCATCTACCGTTGTCGGAACTTCCAGTCCAAGGAAATCCAGCCACTTTTTGTTAATAAAGCTCATATTTCCAACTGTCTGGATTGCTGTCTTTTCTGAGCCAAGCTGTTCAATCCACGGAAGAGCCCAGATATGTCCTTCAGAATCAGTACACATGGTTCTATATTCCGGATATTTTTCAAATACTGCACTCAAATTCGGCATATATGCGTCGATGTATTCTTCCAATGGAATAATAATTCCCTGATCCGCATATTTAAGAAGATCACTATCGCTAAAACCTGCCGTGAAGATAAAGTCTGTTAAAGTGTCCGGATTTGACATGTTGAGGGTAATTTTATCTCCCCACTGGTCTGACTGGATTGCCGTCCATTCGATCTCGACATTTGTCTTTTCCTGTAAACGTTTAAAGATTGTACGGTTGTTAGGATTTGACTCCGTATTTGCAGGGTAACTGGTCATACCAGTTAAAGTTGTCGTCTCTTTTAATGGAAACTCCAGTTCAGACTTATCCACTTCTTGAAATTCCCCGCTATTCAATTTTTTAGTGCTCTTTCCGCCACACGCTGTAAGTGATACAACCATTCCCATTGCCAGCATCACGGCAACTATGCGCTTAAAATATTTGTTTTTCATTTTTTTGCTCCTTTCATTCATTATCCTTTTATAGAACCAGCCATAATACCGCTGTCGAAATACTTCTGGAAGAATGGATACATTACCAGAAGCGGTAAACTTGAAATAATGATTGTTGCGTATTTCAAAAGTTCTGCCAGCTGTGCTCTTGCTGCTGTGCTCTGCATATCAGAAATCATTCCTGATTCCGGTTGATTCTGAATCAAAATAGAACGAAGCACCAACTGCAACGGCTGTTTTGCTGAGTCGTTCAAATAAATCATTGCATCAAAGTAACTGTTCCACATACCAACAAACTGCCATAATGCCAACACTGCAATAACCGGAGTACATACCGGAATCAAAATCTTAAAAAAGAACACCAGCTCATTGGCACCATCTACATCTGCCGCTTCTCTCAATTCACCAGGAATTCCCTGATAGTATGTCCTTGCAATAATCATATTCCATACACTGAAGGCTCCAGGAAGAATAATTGCCCACATACTGTCCAGCAGTCCCAGATTGCTGATCAACAAATAAGTAGGAATCAATCCGCCTCCAAAGAACATGGTAATTACAAAAATCACATTAAAAAATCCTCGTCCTTTAAAATCTGCTCTTGACATCGGGTATGCCGCCAGAAGTGTTATTGCAACTGACACAACGGTAAACACAACAGAATAAATAACTGCATTTTTAAAGCCTACCCAAATCTGCTTATTTGAAATAACACGTTCATATGCAGTCAGAGTCCATTTGCTAAAATCAAAGGTAATACCTTTATTCTGCAGGGTAACCGGATCCATAAAAGAAGCTACGACAATATAAATCATAGGAACTATAATGGCAACCACAAACAGTCCAAGCAAAATGTATCCGCACATCAGCAACGCCTTATCCTGTAGAGAATATCTGGCAAATCTGCTTTTCTTTTTCATCTCGCTCCTCCTTATAATCCTTTACCATCATTCATTTTGGCAACAATCTTATTCACTACTACCAGCAAAATAACATTGATTACCGTATTAAACAAACCTACTGCTGTCGAGAAACTGTAATCTCCATCCAGCAAACCTTTTTTGTAAACATATGTAGCGATAATTTCTGATGCGGGCAGGTTCAAATCCGTCTGCAATGCATAGGCTTTTTCAAAACCGATACTCATAATATTACCCGCCTGCATAATAAACTGAATCACAACCAAATCCTTGATCGCAGGCCACTCCACGGCTTTAATCTGCTGGAATATGTTCGCACCGTCTATCAACGCTGCCTCTTTCAATTCCTGACTGGCATTAGAAAGCGCCGCCGTATACATGATAGATGCCCAGCCTGCTCCCTGCCAGATACCACTGGCAATATAAATGGTACGGAATGCTTCCGGCATGGTCATGAAATTAATGCTCGTACCAAACAGTAAATTGACCGGTCCCGTAACTGAAAGGAAAATACGCACGATACCACACAATACAATTACGGAGATAAAATTCGGCAAGTACAGAACAAGCTGAATTTTCTTCTTTATTCCCGTACTCTGGATTCGATTCAGCAGAAATGCCAATAGAATCGGAACCGGGAACCCCCATAACAAACCGTAAACACTAAGCTTCAGGGTATTGATCAGGTAAGTCATAAAATCCGGTGATGACAAAAACCGTTCGAAATACTTGAATCCTACCCACTCACTTCCCAGAATACCTTTGATCGGATTATACTTCTGAAAAGCAATCATGATGCCGCCCATCGGAATATACTTGAAAATCAAAGTAAGCGCCAAGGCCGGCAGCAGGAAAATCACGTACAACTGCCAATGCTGTTTTAAATACAGAAGCGTGTTATGAAGACCTGCTGAGTTTTTGTTCTGTTTCTTGTCAGAAACAACTGTAGAACTTGTTTTCATTTTGTCCTCCTTCCTTTTTTTCTCTCCCCATACTTTTGCATCTACATATATCCATGCCGTCTCAATCTAGTTGTGCAAATGTAAAAGTAAATTCAAGATTTCATGATTATTTTATACCACATATTTTACATTTGGTCAATATAATTCTGGCATTTTGCCTTTATTGTTTTTACATTTTTTTACTTTTGTCACATTATTGTATATTTATTATAATTATAGCATTTTATTTTTATGCATTTTTACCTAATTTTTTTCATTATTACATTTGACACATTTTGTTTTGCATTTTATAATATATTATGTAACAATCATTCACATAATTAGGAGGATTATATGGCCGGCAGAGTAACCATACAGGATATAGCTGACGCCCTCGGTGTTTCCAGAAACACTGTTTCTAAGGCGATTAACAATACGGGCATCCTTGCTGATGCAACCAGAGACAAAGTTTTAAAAAAAGCAATGGAAATGGGATATAAACAGTTTTCATATGTAACAATTGCAGACACAGGCAAACCGTCCCTTTCTTTTTCCGCCCCGAATGAACGCGGTGAAATCGCGCTGTTTACCACAAGTTTTTTGGGTAATTCCCATTTTGCATCCACAATGCTGGACAAATTTCAGCGAGAGCTTTCCCAGTTAGGCTACAGTCTGACCATGTACCGCATTCTTCCGGATGACCTTCACCGGCTTTTGCTCCCGCCTTCCTTTGCGAAAGAAAGGACCGCCGGAATCGTCTGCATCGAGTTGTTCGATTCCGCATATAGCCATATGGTCTGCTCTCTTGATCTGCCTGTCCTTTTTGTTGACACTCCGGCCGATCCTCTGGGTTCACCGCTGGTAGCAGACAAGTTATATATGGACAACCGCACTAATATTTATCGCTTTGTAGAGGAAATGTCTCGAAGGAAAAAAACAAAAATTGGATTTATCGGAGATTATCTGCACTGCCATTCCTTTTTTGAACGTTATATGGGATACCGCGATGCCATGTACCTGCTTGGTTTACCTATATCTGACGAATACAGTATTCTTGACCGCGAACCATTTTCCCGCAAATATGAGGAGATCCTGACAGATCGTCTGAAAAATATGAAAGAGCTTCCTCAGGTGTTTATCTGTGCAAATGATTTCGTAGCTCTGGATGCCATAAAGGCTTTAAAGAGGCTTGGCTATTCTGTTCCGAAAGATGTGTACCTCTGCGGTTTCGATGATTCTCCGGAATCAAAAATCATAACGCCTTCTCTGACAACCATCCATATACACAGCCAGATCATGGGCTACTACGCAGTACATTTATTAATATCGCGAATAAAGGAACCAGATTTAAACTATCGAACCATGCACGTTGAAACTGACCTGATCTACAGAGAATCTACGGAGGATTAGACTATCATGAACAGCTTACTTAACCCGGATAATCCGGTCATGCAATTCATTACAAAAATCGTTAATGCAGTATATCTTAACATCCTGTGGTTTTTTTGCAGCCTTCCAGTTTTTACCATCGGTGCTTCTACAACTGCATTATATTATGTCACTTTAAAAATGGTCAAAAACGAAGAAGGCAATATCACAAAAGCCTTTTTCCACTCTTTCCGTGAGAATTTCAAACAGGGAACCGTCATCTGGCTAATTCTTCTGGGATTTGGAATCCTCTTCGGAATAGACGGTTATGTTCTGTATCACATTCGTTTTGAGAATGCGTTCTGGACAATTTGTACCGCCGTTTTGATTGTAGCAGCCGTTGCATACGCCATCATATTGATGTATATTTTTCCGCTTCTTGCCAGATTTAATAATACAACTCTGGCCATGTTTAAAAACTCAATTATGATTGGCATGCGCTTTCTGCTCTGCACCGTGCTGATGGCTGTAATTTACTTTATTATGATTTTCGTAATCATAAACATCTTTACACCCGCAATTATTTTTGGTGAAGGACTCTGCGCTTTCCTGTGTTCTTACCTGCTTTCCAATATCCTGTTGATGTGCGAAGAGAAATCAGAGTCTGTCGAAAACTCCTCACCGGACGATTCACAATAACTGCCTATCGGTATCTGTCACAGGTTTTCAGTCTGGGCAGATGCCGTTTAAACCATAGTAGAAAGGAATTCTCATGAAGCTGAAACAAAAAGCGTCACCGGAGCTGGAAAAACTGAAAACCCTTCATGGGCCACAAAAAATCCGGTATATTTGGGATTATTATAAGCTGCCCATTGTGGTACTTTGCATTCTTCTGTACATACTTGGTTATTCCCTTTACGGACATTTTACCCACAAGGAAAAAATCCTCTATACTGCCTTAGTCAACGTATCTGCAAGCGATTCCCTTACTGAACAACTGAGCACCGGTTTTCTGGATTCTCTTGATCAAGACACTTCCAAAACCACCATGCAGCTATATACCGGATTATATTTGACCGACGATGAGACCAATCCCTATCACGAATACACCTATGCATCCCGCATGAAGATCCTGGCTTCCATTGACGGGAAACAGCTGGATGTTGTCCTTATGAATAAAGAAGCATTTGATGCCTTTTCACAAAACGGATATCTCTGCGATCTGGAAGAACTGCTTTCAAGTGAAGATGTAGATTTATATAACCGATTAAAGCCTCATCTGGTAACAAATACTGTCATCCTTGAAGACAATTCCACCGATCTGCAGCTGGATCCCTCTATTACTTATCAAGCAGTCACGGAAGAACATCCATTTGGACTGGATTTATCACAAACATCTATGATTTCTGATGCTGGATTTAGTGACATAGTATATTTAGGAATCATTGCAAACAGTCCTCGGACAGAAGAAGCTATCGATTATGTCAGATATTTGTTGTAGAAAGCATTGCCAGAACGATTCTGAAAATGCCGGTTCTGGATCTAATCAGTGTCCGATTTCAAAACCTCCGTCCCTTTGAGGGACTTAAATCTGGATGAGTATACCCTTGAAAACGGCAATCACTTGTTTGTTATTGCTGATGGACGGGTTGCCAATCTCGTATACGCAAATGGCAACCCTGCCGATGTTATGGATATGTCTTTTTCTGTAATGGCGTTCGGTGTAGAGTATCTTGTCAAAAACAATGGGAAATTAGAAAACCACATGCTCAATGTACCCTTAGAGTTGGATCATCAGGTTGTAAGACTAAAATTGGGGGCCCTGGGCATCACCTTTGATAAGCAGACCGGGGAGCAGAAGAATTATACCAAACAGTTTTTCACACATGAATGATTATAAACCGTTTCATTGGCAAACAAAATGAATCGACGACTGTGAACCCGAGAATGAGAAGAAACGTTTCCTAAGCATTAATAGGAAACAGTAATCTTCTCATCCTGCAATTTAGCCACATCCGCATTCTTACACTCTTTCTATAATGCTACCGTCAGTTGCAATCGTCACCACATTCCACGGAATAAATTTCCCGCTATCCTGAAGTGCTGTTTTCACTGCATTTTCAATACCTCCACAGCAAGGCACTTCCATCCGTACCACTGTAACACTGCGAATATCATTATTGCGGATAATCTCAGTCAATTTTTCACCATAATCCACAGCATCCAGCTTAGGACATCCTACCAGTGTAATACGTCCTTTGATAAAGTCCTTATGAAAATCAGCATAAGCATAAGCGGTACAATCCGCAGCTACCAAAAGCTTTGCGCCATCAAACCATGGAGCCTTCACAGGTACCAGTTTGATCTGAACAGGCCATTGCCGAAGCTCAGATTCTTGTGGTGCGATTGATACAGAATCAGTCTCCTGACGTTTGATAGCTTTTGCTGCAGATCCCGGGCAACCGCAAGGCAGCGGCTGTTCCTTTTTCGCTTTTGCAGCCAGAACGGCTGCCTCATCATAAGCAGCAGCCTCCCGCTCCACAAAGGAAATCGCTCCTGTGGGACATGTAGGAAGACAATCTCCCAGTCCATCGCAATAGTCATCTCTAAGCAGCTTTGCTTTTCCATCCACCATACCAATGGCCCCCTCATGACATGCTGCAGCACATGCCCCGCAGCCGTTACATCTTTCTTCATCTATTTGAATAATTTTACGTATCATTGTATTTCCTCCCTTTTATTTGCTGCACTTGACGTTACAAGCTTATTCTATTATACTGGCAAAAGAATGTCTGTTGGAATTCCAACAAAGGAGGATTAATGTGAAAGATTTTTTTGAAATATTATCGAAATGCCCATTATTTGATGGTATTGAACAATCTGATTTGAATGCTATGATAGCATGTCTGAATGGTAAAACTATTAATGTCCCGAAAGGCAGTCCAGTTTTTCTTGAGGGTACCCCTGCCCGGTTTTTAGGTGTTGTTCTTTCCGGTACAGTGCAAGTGATCCGGGAAGATTATTACGGTAACCGAAGCATAATGACCTGCCTCCAGCCTGGAGAATTATTTGCAGAAGTATTTTCTTTTGCCGGTCTTGAAACCATGCCTGTAAGCGTTATTGCCGTCAAGGACAGTGCGGTACTCCTTCTGGATTGCAGACGTGTTCTCACCTCATGCTCCAATTCCTGTCATTTTCACAATCGCCTGATGAAGAATTTACTTCAGGGGATGGCACAAAAGAATTTGGCACTGTCACAAAAAATCCGATATATGTCACAGAAATCAACAAAAGAAAAATTAATGGCCTATTTTTTAGATCAAGCCAAACAGCACGGTAGCACGGAGTTCGTAATTCCTTATAACCGACAGGCACTGGCAGATTATCTGGGTGTAGAACGCAGTGCCATGTCAGCTGAAATCAGTAAACTGAAAAATTCCGGGCAAATTAATACAAAAGGCTCCTGGTTTTCCATCTCTTAGTGGGGCCGTTGCTTTTGGCACTTACTGCGCGTGAGCAAAAAGCTTTAGAAAAATCCCAGGCAAAGGTTTTGCGGAGAAAGTGCTTCTTCCAACGTCCGCTTCATCATTCAAGTACGCCTCGGCGTACTTGAACTCTATCTTGAGCACCTAAACAGAAGCTCATCCCATCTTCTGTCCACTTCCTTCTGGAACTCTTCCAGAAGATACTCATTTTCTTTCTTGAATAAATGTTTAAATCTTCCCTGTGGTCTTAAGAAATCTTCAATCGGAAGTTTCTTCTTCGGCTCATAATTCAAAATCCATTTTCCTTCTACTACCTCGAACAGCGGCCAATAGCAGGTCTCCACACCCAGTTTACAGATCTCCATAATGTCCGGAGTATTGTATCTCCATCCGCGCGGGCATGGCGCCATGATATTCAGGAAGGCTGCTCCCGGCGTGTAAATGGCTTTTTCTGCTTTGATATGTAAATCCTTAAAGTTCTGCACAAATGTAGTCTGTGCCACATACGGAACATCGTGTGCTGCAATAATCGCAGCAAGATCTTTACGGTTCTGCGGTTTTCCGTTGCTCTTACTTCCTACCGGTGTTGTGGTCGTATCTGCATACATCGGAGTCGCAGAAGAACGCTGGATACCGGTGTTCATGTAAGCTCCGTTATCATAGCAGACGTAAACCATATCATGGTTACGCTCCATAGCTCCGGACAGCGACTGGAATCCGATATCATAGGTTCCTCCGTCCCCTCCGAAGGTAATGAATTTATAAGTCTCATCCAGTTTGCCTTTTCTTTTCAATGCTTTATATGCGCCTTCCACACCGCTTAAGGTTGCGCCTGCATTTTCAAATGCATTATGGATATAGCTGTCCTCCCATGAAGTGTAAGGATAAGTAAAGGTAGATACCTCCAGACATCCGGTCGCATTACCGATTACGGCCTTGTCTCCCTCGTGAAGCCCGCGAAGTACATTTCTTACTGCAATCGTTCCGCCGCATCCGGCACACATTCTATGGCCCGGAGCAAGACGTTCCGGTTTATTCATCGTCTCTTTGAAATTATAGCTCATCTTCTTCGTGTCCCCCTTATTCTCTAATTCCCAGATAACGGTAGGTCCCCCCTGCGTCACCTGTCTCAACGATCTGTTTCAGGGTGTTAAATATGCCTTCCATGTCCTCTACACGAACATCACGTCCGCCAAGGCTATAGATATAGTTCACGGCGAGTGCCTGGGAATGTGCACGCAACAGGGCTGCCATCACATCTGCTCCAAGAGGACCTCCGTGATTAGAATAACCTTCCGCCCTGTCCATAATCGCTATCGCTTTCACATGTTTCAGTGCCTCTGCAATCTCTTCTGCCGGGAATGGGCGATAGAGACGAATCTTCAGAAGACCTGCTTTTACTCCTACTGCACGCAGCTTATCGATCGCATCCTTTGTCGTTCCTGCGGCAGAACCGATCATCACAACTGCAACTTCTGCATCGTCCAGACAATATTCCTCAAACAGACCATACTGCCTTCCGGAAAGCGACGCAAATTCGTCTGCCACTTCTTTTACGACCCGGCTTACATTTTTCATACCTTCTGCCTGGTTTCTTTTTGCTTCCATATAGTAATCCGTGATGGAATACGGGCCGACTGCCATCGGGCACTCCGGATTCAACAGGTAATTCTCCGGCTCATATTCACCGACAAAATTTTTGACCTCCGCATCATCCAGCAGTTCAATATTCTCAACTGCATGACTGGTGATAAATCCATCCTGGCAGATCATAATCGGAAGTCTCACATCTTTATGCTCGGAAATCCGGAATGCCTGTACCATGTTATCATATGCTTCCTGGTTGTTCTCCGCATACATCTGAATCCAGCCTGCATCTCTTGCACCCATACTGTCGGAATGATCACAGTTGATATTGATCGGGCCGGACAAAGCACGGTTCACCAGTGCCAGTGCCAGCGGCAGACGGTTGGAAGCTGCAATATATAATTCCTCCCACATATACGCAAGTCCGCAGGAAGACGTCGCTGTCAGGCTTCGCGCACCTGCTGCGGAAGCTCCGATTGCCGCACTCATAGAACTGTGCTCGCTCTCGATCGGGATAAATTCCGTATCCACCTGTCCATTTGCCACAAAAGAAGCAAAATACTGAGGAATTTCCGTAGATGGTGTGATAGGGAATGCCGGAAATACATCCGGATTGATTTGTCTCAGAGCGATTGCCACCGCCTCATTACCGGATAATCTGTCTCTTTTTGCCATGACCAGCGCCCTCTAGCTCCTACTCCGAGCCAAGGGGCGCTGGTCATGGCAAGATGCTGGGGTCAAAAGGTATTTCCAACTAATTAAATAACTATTATTGATGAAAGACATATGGTATAATCATCTTATCAAATAAAGGTGGTTTGCATATGTCTTTTAAAAC
>NZ_JBQHSE010000048.1:0-12251 GCF_052066395.1 Bariatricus sp. HCP28S3_A4
TTATATTATTTATAGTTTGATATTGAGTGGGGTATGTGGGTGAGACAGTGGGAATGTATCCGTCACACCCTCGTGAGACACGAAACCTGTCCCCCTGTCTCTCATTCAGCCGCCTGCTTATCATCCCGACAGGCCGTCAATGCTTTATTATATTTCAGCTTCTTATCCCCGACAAGCTTTGCTGCGCTCAGAGGATAGTGATCCGGCAGGATCGCAGATGTCGCTTCCGGTTCCCAGTAGAAGATGCATAACTCCTCCTGGTCTTCCATCTCCTTCATCGCTTCGATGGCATCTTTCACAATTTTGTAACTTTCTTCTTCATCCTGATCCGGACCGCCGACTTCGGCGATCAGAACCGGTTTGTGGTATTTCTCAGAATACATTTTCAGCCATCCTGCGAGTTTTTCCTTGCTGCTTTCTATTTTTTGCCAGTAAGGATAGTAGGAAAATCCCAGGATATCGGTCTTCCCGTTTTGAGCGAAGAAATTATCCAGGAAGGGAACGCATTGTTCTTCTTCGACGACAGCGGCAAGATGTGTGACAACCTGGCTGTCCGGACATACTTCTTTTACAGCATCATATCCTGCGTTCAGGAAACGTACCAGTTGTTCCGGGGCCTTTTTCAGGTTTCCGTGGGGCCACATGATTCCATTGTTGATCTCATTGCCGACTTCGACCCATTCCGGATACACGCCACTCTCTTTAAATAAGGAAAGTACTTCTCTCGTATGTGCTGCAACGCGTTCGATGAGCTGTTCGTCTGTATCGTGTTCCCACGCCTTCGGCGGATCCTGAATTTCCGGATCTGCGAAATGGTCGCTGTAGTGGAAATCGATCATGAGCTTCATGCCCTGAGCTTTTACGCGCTTTGCCATATCAAGCGTGTTTTTTGCATCACAGAATCCCAGCATACAGGTTTCATTTTCTCTTTTCTGCCAGTATGCCGATTCCGGCGGGTTCACAAATACGCGTAAGCGCACGGCATTGACTCCCAGTTCTTTTGAGGCTGCAAGAATATCGGTTTCTTCTCCGTTTTCATTCAGCCATCGGTATCCCATGGATTCCAACTGTGATGCCCAGCCGAGATCCACTCCATAGACCATTTTCTTCATAATAAAGCTTTCCTCCTTATGTCAGCAGATGACTAATCGAAATCATATTTCGTAAATCTTTTATGCATTGCTTTATATTTGGTTCTGACCATCTCATTTCCTGCGAGAACCTCTTCTTCTGTTCCGGTAAACTGGCACCGCAGACAGTAATATTCGTCCTTCTCTTTATCGTAGAACATATCAATATCCAGATCTCTCATGAAACAAGACGGACATCTGTAATTTAATTTGCCTTTTCCAGCTTGAGCCATGTTGTAAAGACCTCCTTATCTGCAACTTTCTTCTTATAACCAAGAGTAAACATTGGAGAAAAAGCATATCCTTCACGAACATAACCTTCTCCGCCTTTTGATGCCTCCATAGATACTTTCGTCTCGATTGCAGGAATCACTGCGGATACCGCATCTGCATCCGCAAGGCTTTCTTCTCTGCATTTATATGCATAGATGATTTCTTTTGGTTCTTCTCCTTCACAGCGAAGTACGATTCCATTCATATCCTCCGGATACTCGGTCGTTCCATAGCATGCTACCATATATTCGTTGATTTCTACCTGTGCTTCCGGATGACTCATTTCAAGAATCTCCCGTTCGATCCGTACCGTTCCGGTTCCTTCTTCGAAATACAGTCTGCTCTGAAGCTTCAGTGTCAGATCGTAGAATTCGATATCGACCGGATCCAGTGTCAGGATTCTGGTATTTCCTTCCTGTGAGAAATGTGCTTTCGTACGGCACAGACACAAGTCTACTTCTTCACCCTGATAGCAGATCTTTGCGCTTCGGATCGTTCCTTCTCCCGCATAGTGTGTAAAGTAACCTGCACGGTACTTTTCCTGAATCAAGAATGGATAAGAAGCATCCTGCACATGTCTGGTTCCGATGCCGACTTCCCATTTCAGTTTCGCCGCATATGGTCTGAGGTCCACGATCGCTCCGCCCTGGTCCATATTGACACCAACGCGCATATATGGATCCGTATACCAGAACAGCTGCTTGTCAGAACCATAAAGGATATCTCTCCAAAGAGCACATTCCGGTTCGGTGTAGGTCTTCTTCTCGCGGTAATAGTCGGCAAATTCGGACATGGTCATATCGATCAGTTTGCCCTGTTTTTTCAGCTCGCCGTAATATTTGCAGCCGTCGGAATAAGATTTCAGAAGCAGTTTATACGGTGCTTCCCATCTTCCCATCTTATTCATCCAGCCCGGTCCGACGAACATCATGTTATACGCATAACCGTTGTTATACTTTTCCTGTGCACGATACTGATCGATCAGATTATACAGATATGGATATTCCCATGTCTTGGAATCATAGATCATACCGCGCAGCACGTTCTGCGGATGTGTACCGAAGTTGGATCCGTTACCGTCGTAGCATGCCAGAAGGTCTCTGGAAAGATGCGGGATCGCAACGATTCCACTGTCCTCCGCCTCATTGGCCGCCGGTGCATGTGTGTTCTGTTTGGAAGGAATCCATGGCGCCCACGGACCACCGTCAAACAGTGTGTACCAGGAATTGTTACAGGTATGGTATGCTTTCGGACCTTCTTCCCAGCAGGTAGCGATCGCACATTTTACAGAAGGATATGCTTCCTTAATGTAGTTTGTAAGATCCGCATCCATATAATAAGATCCTGTTGATTCCGGATAGAAGCCGAATCTTTCGTGGAATTTTTCAAAGACATCATCCACGATCTTCTTCTTGTCTTCCATTGAAAACATCCAGATACAGAAATCTTTTGTTTTATATTTTTCTCGGAACTGTTCACACGGAAGTCCGAGCAGCGAGAGTGCGATCTCGTCTCCATATTTCTCATGATCGTCTTTTGCAATCTGAACTGCTTCATCATTGAAAAGCGATGCATAGGTCATGTGGATCGTGACCTTCAGGCCATTTTCATGTGCCAGTCTTTGCTGTGTCTTGAAGATGTCCAGAGATTCTGTCAGAAGCTTTTTATCCCCGATATCTTCTTCTTTTCCATGACCGGTCACCGTAGCGGAATACTCCGGAACCATCTCAGGCCTGTGGATTACATTCAGAATGAATTCACCCATTTTTATTCCCTCCTAATCTAGTTATATCGAAATGTTGAAATAAGAATTTTTTCATGGTTTATTTTACCGCTCCGGTCAAACCTTCAGCGAACTGTTTCTGCAGAATGAAGAAGATTACCATCGTAGGAACTGAACAGAACAATACGCCGAGCATCAATACGCCGTAATCGGTCGTGTATCCGGATGCCAGGTTTGCAATCAGCATCGGCATCGTCTGCGCATTTGTGTCTGTCATGATTACCTTCGGCCACAGGTAGGAGTTCCATGCATTCATGAATGTTACTACTGCTGCTGCAGCGTAGGTTGACTTCATCATCGGCATATACATGCGGAAGAAAATCTGAATTTCTCTAAGGCCGTCGATTCTGGCCGCCTCCATAACATCGACCGGGAAGTTACGCGAGTTATTTCGGAACATCATGATCAAAAACGGAGTCGATATGGCCGGAAGGATGAAGCCCCATACAGAGTTCAACAGTCCCATTTTTGAAACCATCCGGAATAATGGAATCATCGTTGCCACACCCGGAATCATCATGGCAAGCAGAAGGATCGTAAATACAATATCTTTCTTCTTGTCATGATATAATTCAAAACCAAATCCTGCCAGTGAGCAGATGAGAAGCGCCAGAATCGTCTGCACGAATGCATAAATAAAGGAGTTCCACATCGTTCCCCAAAGGTCACGCCCGGCTGTAAGATTTGCAAAGTTTGTTGCAAGATAGGTTCCCGGAAGCAGGCGTCCCTGCGCTACATCGAAGGATGTATTTGTTGCTGCGGAAATCATCCAGTAGAACGGGAACACCGAAATAAATGATACAATTATGAGGAAAACATAGGTCGGAATCAACCGGCGCTGGATCATACTTCTGTTCTTTTTCTCAGTCACGTGTATCACCTACTTTCATGTTAATTAATGCCAGAATACCTACCATAATAAATACGAAGAATGCCATAGCTGTTGCATAACCGAAGTTGGCAACACCGGTACCGAACGTATTATTGTAAATATAATGTGACATTGTGATGGTCGAATTTGCAGGGCCACCGTTTGTAAGGTTTACAGACTCATCGAAGAGCTGCAGTGTACCGTTGATTGACATAATGAATGTCATGATGATTGTCGGTTTCAGAAGCGGAACCGTAATTCCCCAGAATGTCTTCCAGCCGTTTGCGCCGTCGATCTTTGCCGCTTCATATACCGAATATTCAATGTTCTGCAGGCCTGCCAGATAGAACACCATATTGTAACCGGTCCATCTCCAGATCAACGCGATAATGATAACCGCCTTGGCGCTGGTCGGATTTCCCAGGAAATTGTAGTTCTGTGACAGGATTCCCAGATTCACGAGAATCGTATTGATAAGACCTTCTGTAGCAAATAAAGATTTAAAAATCAAAGAGTAAGATACCAGCGCTGTTGCACATGGCAGGAAAACGCATGTACGGAAGAATCCTTTGAATTTCAGATCTCTGTTGTTCAAAAGCTGTGCCAGAAGAATCGCAAGTACCAGCATGATCGGAACCTGGATGATCAGATATAAAAATGTGTTTCCTACAGAACGAAGAAACAGTTTATCCGAAAACATTCTCACATAGTTGTTAAATATCGGCTGATTCCACTGCATGTTCGCACTGGAACCGGTCTTCAGTGACATCAGAAATGCACTGATCATTGGCCAGAAACTCATCACTGCAATCAATACAGTTGCAGGAGTAAGGAAAATCCATCCTGCTCTGGACTGTTTCTGAAGTAAAGTTAATCCTCTCTTCTTTTCCACTTTATGTCCCCCTATCGGTAAGAAAAGAGGGGAAAACGGAAATCGTTTTCCCCGTTTGCCTTAGCTCAATCCTAATATCTTTGAATTAGTTGCCCATTTCGTGATTCAACTGATCCTCAGCAAGCTGAAGTTCATCATCAATATTTCCGCCGTTGATAATGTTGATGATTGCAGCTGCAATCTGTGTACGGCAGGTATAGTGATAATCACTCTGTTCAATGGTCTGAACATGAGTTCCCATTTCTACGATCTTTGCATAGATTGGCTGGTCGTTGAAGAACACAACACCCTGATTGTATACATCAGACTCACCTGCCGGAGCATAACAAGAAATTACGCCGCCGTCTGTAAGAGCCTTGTCATATGTAGCTGTGCTTCCACCAAATGTGTATGCAAGGAAGTCTTTTGCAAGGTCTGTCTTCTTGCAGTTTGCTGTAATGTAAAGAGAAGCGCCACCGTTAGAAGCATATCCCTCTGCACCTGTCAGAGTCGGCATCGTTGTGATCTCCCATTTACCGCTGTTAGCTTCAACCTTTTCCATGGTCGGAATGATCCAGTTACCGTTCATAACGCCTGCAACCTGATCGCCCTGGATTGCCTGGTCTGTGTAATCTGACCAGCTGTTGGAAAGAAGGAGCACGCCTTCCTGAGCCATTTTCACGATTGTCTGAACAACTTCCTTCAGAGTATCATTTCCAACAATGTACGGTTTTCCGTCTTTGAACTGAGATACACCCTCTGCCTGAAGCATCAGATATACAAGGTCATTGCCGTCACCGTCCATACACATCAGATATTTTCCTGTCTTTTCTTTTACTACTTTACCGATCTCAATGAATTCATCCCATGTAATTCCGGTCATGTCATCGATGGTATATCCACATTCTTCCAGAAGGTCAACACGATAAGCAGTGATAACTGCACCGTTGTCTACCGGCATACCGAAATGCTTGCCATCAATTGTAGAATACCCCAGCTTTTCCTGTGAGAAATCATCCCATTTTACATCTGCATCGTTGATGTCCTGCCATGCATCCGGGTAGTTTGCATAGTAGTTTGCAAACCAGTGATCCTGGAACAGAACAATGTCCGGCAATGTCTCATAATTGCCTGCTGATGCAGCGGTTGTGATCGCCGTCTCAATGTCAGCTGAGCCGGACTGTTCTTTGATTTCAAGAACGAAATCCGGATTCACATTCGCCTTGTAATCCTCGGCTGCAGCCTGAAGAGCAGGGATGTTGAATGACGGATCCCATGCTGCAACCGTCAAAGTGTTTTCATCACTGCTTGTTGCCTCTGAAGACTCTTCAGAGCTTTTGCCGCCTCCGCATGCTGCCAGAGAAAGCACCATGGTACCGGCGAGAAACAATGCCATCAATTTCTTTTTTTTCATACTGAATCCTCCTTTTTCTTTGAAATGCATTTGTGCACATCGCTTAATTTCCGCATTTCTTTTTGTGTTTCTCTAGGCATAATTATACTTGCCCATATCATTTAATTGCGGATATATTCAATTAAAAAAGAGGCATTTTCAATCATTTTTTCGCCTTTCATTCGACGTTTTACACAAAAAAGACCAGCATCCCAAAGGATAACTGGTCATTTTACCGTCATGAAAGGAAAACTTTTTGTGGATACATACGTTTTATAGCAGCAATCATATCATCTTCCAGGTCCAGGAGTAATTTGATTTTCTTTCTGTTTTCCATAATAATCATAGTATAATAAGGTATTTCCGGCTCATAGGAAGTATAGTCGAATTTCGGAAGTATTTCTGTCCCCCCGTTTTTCCGGTATTTTGCCACCGCATCATGCCAGTTCGGCGCGAGCACTTCCATATCTTTCAGATTCAGCACATGTACTTCCCTCCGATGCCGTTTTGCCTGTATAACAGAAATTGTAAATTGATTGCCTTCCATCACATATTCATAATCTTTCACGGCATATGTATCATATAAAAAATACATCCCCGCTGTCAAAAGTGCCAGAAACAGCATCCCTCTGTCAAATATGATGCCTATAAGCACAAAAAGCACACAGAGGACGATCATCACATTCTTCAATACTTTTGTAGAAGTCTTGATCCTCTTATGCACCTGTTTCACCATTCTGTAATCCATGTTGCTACCATCCTTTCAATGCACTGATATTAAAATCCATCATCTGTCCGGCATAATTTTCCGGCGATTTTTTCCACTGATACGGTGACATGCCTATGATTCGCTTAAAATTACGGTTAAAAGTAGACACATTGCCATAACCGACCCGGTAAGCAATTTCGTCCATCGTTGCATGTTTCTTAAGAAGAAGATTGCATGCCTCGTGAATCCGTATGACATTGACATAATCATTGGGCGTCATATTCATGCACTCCTGAAAAATCCTTCGGAAATGACTTTCACTGATATTGCACACATCCGCAAGGTCCTGTATACGGATGTTTTCATCATTATAATGAGCTTTCACATAATTCAGTGCCGGCACGATCTGAATATTCCGCGGATTCTTTCTGGACATCTTACTGTTTACATTATGGATCCGGATCAATTCTACTGTAAAAGACTGAAGAAGTCCACGAACCTTCTCATGATACATATATTCTTTTCGGTAATTCTCCTCGCGGATCTCCATAATAATATTGGATAATGTCTGATATTCTTCTTTCTGGTAGAACAGTGGTTCCGAATAAATCATATTCAACAGCTTTTCCGTATCAAGCTTATTGTGCGACATTTCATTCATATCCTTTATCACATTGTCCATGTCAAAATACATCCACTCCCAGTAGGCAACGGTTCCTTTATCACTTGTATTATTGTGTGGATAATTCGGGGGAATGATCAGAATACTGTCCTTCTGAAATGTACAGTTCTTGTCACGCAGCGTACATTCCCCATGTCCGTTGTAGCATACTCCGATCTCCATATAATTATGGAAATGAAGATCCACGATATCCTGCCCGTAAGGACGGATCCAGTCTTCCCCAAGCAGTGCGAGAACCTGTGTATTTGGTCCCATCTCATAAAACCGGAACTGCATTTTATCTTTCTTTTTCATCACCATTTCTCCCTGTCACGAACTCATTTCATGCATCTGTATTCCGACGGTGTACAGTTCTTATATTTCTTAAACACCTTCGAAAAATACAGATTATCCTCAAACCCCACTGAATGTGCAATGCTTCCCACCGGAAGTTCTGTTTGATTCAGTAGCTGGCACGCCTGCCTGATCCGGTACTCCAGAAGATATTCTTTCGGAGACTGCTTCATCATCGTGCGAAACAGACGAAAAAGATAACTTCTGCTGATTCCCGTATAAACTGCGACATCTTCCACCGTGATCGGATATGAATACTGTTCCGCGATATACTGTCTGGCCCGCTCCACATAATGCTGCTGAAGATTGTCTGCTTTTTCTTCTCCCTTCGAATGCTGCATCAGAAATCCCATCAGCGAGTAGAGTGCCCCCGTCATGGCAACCGCGTCACGAAATGTATTTCCATTCGCATTGTACACTGCCTGGATCTTCCGGAACAGCTCGTCGCTGATCAGTCTCTGATCCAGAACCGGATTCTTCTTTGAAAAATCGGTATTTGCAATCATAGAATAGGCATCCGTGCCCGCAAATCCTACCCACGCATACTCCCACGGTTCCTCCTCATCCGCGCGATAACTGGCTTCTACATTTGGAAACAAAAGGAACGTATCACCGGCATTCAGATGATACATTCTTCCCTCAAGCACATAACTCCCCTTTCCGCGAATAACATGATGGATCAGATAGTGATCCCGGATTCCGGGGCCCCACTGATAACCCGGATGGCATTTTTCATAACCGGTATTGTATACAGACAACGAATTCAGGAGTTTGTCGGTAGCATAATATTCATATTTGTATGTATCTGCCATATTCCCCTCCTCTGTTTTCGCAGCCATCTTACGATACGATTGTTTCTTTTCTTTTTTTAGTATAATGTATATAAAGTCGAAATACAACATTTTTCCATATACTGGAACCAAATTTATATTGCACAATTCGACTCTGTTGCTCATAATGAAAGTAATATCAACGAACAAGAATCAATCCGATGCGAGATTCTACAGGAGGTTTACCATGTTTGATTACAACAAATTAAAAGACAGCACCTTTTTCAAAGAAAATGTTCTCCCGGCTCACTCCGACCATGAATATTTTCCGGATGAAGAACATTTAAGAAACAAAGAAAATCCATTTCGCTTTTCACTGAATGGTATCTGGAAATTTTCCTACGGCCGGAATCTTTCTGATACAGTCAAAGATTTTGAATCTTTAGAACATGACTGCAGAAACTGGAGTGATATCCGTGTACCTGCCCATATTCAGATGGAAGGCTACGATATTCCTGCATACGTTAACACCCAGTATCCATGGGACGGTCGTGAAGACATCTGGGACGGGGAGATCCCGACCGAATTTAATCCGACTGCAAGCTATGTGAAATACTTCCGTGTACCGGAGCACATGAAGGGCCAGCCGTTATTCATTTCCTTCCAGGGTGTGGAAAGTGGAATGGCGCTCTGGCTGAACGGACACTATGTCGGATACAGTGAAGACAGCTTCACTCCTTCTGATTTCGAGCTGACGCCTTATCTGACGGAAGGCGAAAATAAATTAGCCGTCCAGGTATACAAATGGACCAGCGGAAGCTGGGCGGAGGATCAGGACTTCTACCGTTTCTCCGGCATTTTCCGGGATGTTTTTCTCTACACCAAACCGGCTGTACATATTGATGATCTGAAAATCCGTACCCTGCTGGATGACACCTGTTCCAAAGGAGAACTTTTGATTGATGTCCGGTCTCTTGGAAATGGAACCGTGAAAGCCAGACTGACCAGACTGCCTTTATACCATTTTCCGGGCAGCACAGCTGACGATCCGGGCGATGAAGCGGCGGACAAATTTGCCGAAGCCGAATTTACCCTCTCTGACGGTGAAGGCCATCTCAGCCTTTCTCTCCAAGGCTTCCGGCTCTGGAGCGCCGAAGTGCCGAACCTGTATGAACTTCTTCTGACCGTTGAGGATGAAGCAGGAAAGATTACAGAAGTGATCGCAGAAGGCGTCGGTTTCCGCCGTTTTGAACTGAAGGACAGCCTCATGCTCCTGAATGGAAAGAGAATCGTATTCAAAGGCGCCAACCGCCATGAATTCAGCACATTTGCAGGCCGCGTTCCGCAGCCGGAAGAGCTTGTTCAGGATGTGGTTACCATGAAACGCCACAACATCAACGCGATCCGTACCTGCCACTATCCGAACGATTCCAGACTTTATAAGTTGTGTGACGTATACGGTCTCTACCTGATCGACGAAAACAATATGGAAACCCACGGTTCCTGGGATGTTGTGATCCGCGGAGGCGATTATGAATATGCGATTCCGGGGGACAAACCGCACTGGGAAGCACCACTTCTTGACCGTGTCAATTCCATTTACCAAAGAGACAAGAACCATCCGTCTGTTCTGATCTGGTCCTGCGGAAATGAGTCCTACGGAGGAAGCGTGATCAAAAAAATGTCCGATAAATTCCGGGAACTGGATTCGACCCGCCTTGTGCACTACGAAGGAGTCTTCCAGGATCGCCGCTACAACGATACAAGCGATATGGAAAGCCAGATGTATCCTTCGGCTGCCAGAATTCAGGCCTTCTTAAACGAGCACAGGGACAAACCGTTCATCTGCTGTGAATACACGCACGCCATGGGAAATTCCTGCGGCGCCATGCATAAATACACAGATCTGACGGACACAGAACCACTCTATCAGGGAGGATTCATCTGGGATTATGTAGACCAGACGATTACCAAAAAAGACCGTTACGGACAAGAATTCCAGGCATACGGCGGTGACTTCGGCGAACGTCCGACCGACTACAACTTCAGCGCCAACGGAATCGTATACGGCGGCGACCGTACTCCGTCTCCGAAGATGCAGGAAGTCAAATTCAATTATCAGAACATTACCGCAGAAGTAAGCCGTGATAAGGTTCTTGTCATCAACAAAAACCTGTTCACCAACACCGACACCTTCCGCTGCATCGTCACACTGGCCAAAGACGGAAAGCAGATCCGCAAAGCCACACTTGCAACAGACGTTGCACCGTTATCCAGCCGGGAATACGATCTGCCGATCCCTGAACAGACAAAAGCCGGTGAGTATACCGTAACCGTATCCTTCCATTTAATAGAGGATACCCTATGGGCTCCGGCCGGTCATGAAGTTGCATTCGGACAATTTGTATACACCGTTTCAGAATCTGACCGTGCGCTTTCTTATTCCTGTGAAAAACCGGTCAAAATCATCAGAGGAAAAGTCAACATCGGCGTAAAAGGCGAAAACTTTGATGCACTCTTCTCCTATCTGACCGGTGGACTGGTATCCTACCGGTATGCAGGTGTGGAAATGATCGAGAGCATTCCAAAACCGAACTTCTGGCGCGCCCCGGTAGATAACGACGAAGGAAACGGAATGCCGATGTTCTACGGCCAGTGGAAGCTCGCAAGCCTTTATCTGTCGCACAAAGATTTCCTTTCTTCTGCTTCCGGACCTGTGAAATCCTATGACCCGGTGCTTCAGGAAAACGAGAACAGTGCAACCATCACATTTACCTATGTACTGCCGACGAAACCGGTCGCAGACTGCAAGGTAGCCTACACCGTATATGGGGACGGAACCATCGAGACAACCTTATCCTGCGATATCCCGGAAGGTCTGGGCTCCATGCCGGAATTCGGAATGATCATGAAGATCAATGCCGATTACAATCAGCTGGAATGGTACGGAATGGGACCGGAAGAAACTTACGCAGACCGGTGTAAAGGCGGCAAACTTGGCATCTACAAAAATCAGGTTGCCGATAACGTCGCACACTATATCGTTCCGCAGGAGACCGGAAATAAGACCGGTGTCCGCTGGGCAAAAGTAACCGACAAACGCGGCCGCGGACTGTTATTCACCGGTGACGGTATGAATTTCTCCGCCCTTCCATGGACACCGCATGAGATGGAAAATGCCCGCCATCCATACGAACTGCCGGCTGTACATTACACGGTGATCCGTACTTCCCTGGCACAGATGGGAATTGCCGGAGACGACAGCTGGGGAGCAAAAACACATCCGGAATACCTGCTTCCGTCAGACGGACATATGGAATTTACATTCCGGTTTAGAGGAATTTAATTAAGAGAGAGACATGGGGGGGGGGGGCGGGGCGCCGCCGCGCAGCCCAGCCCACCACCCCCCGTGGGGTGCGCGTTTTTTCAATTATAT
>NZ_JBQHSE010000049.1:0-12054 GCF_052066395.1 Bariatricus sp. HCP28S3_A4
TATTATAAAGGACTGGACTGGCCGTTTAATATGGCACACACCGACCGTTAATTATGGCAAGGTGCGACCGCCTAATATGGCACAGTTGGCCGTTCCAGGAGACAATCTGCAAGTGGGATGCCGGTGCAGAAGTACTTTGTTCAAGCGATAATTTCTGGTCGAGTTCAACAGCAAAGCGTTTATAAGCACAGGCAGCTTTTGAAGTGGGAGCGTAGTCCAGAACACTCTGAGCATAGTAAACAGATTCTCCGACTTTAACATTCATAGGAATGGAATTTTCTAAAATCGGAACGGTACCACTGTATGCATCCCGGATCTGGCTGCTGATAATCTTACAGAGATTGGTCCGCTGTTCACACATGGTCAGCAGAATACCGGAAATCTGAATCTTCGGATTAAAGCGCAGCCGTACTTTGTGAATCATTTCAAGCAAAGGCTGCAATCCAGCTGTAGAGAGAAACTGTGGATTGACCGGAATAAGGAGCTGATCAGCGGCAATCAGTGCGTTGACGCTTAAATTATCCAGCTTTGGTCCGGTGTCCACAATGATGTAATCATAGTCATTACGGAGCGTGTTAAGAATGTTGGACAGGAATCGCTCACAGCCAATCTCATGACGCAGCATTTCAGATATGGCGGATAATCTGCTACTGGAAGGAATCAGATCAATCCCGCTGCAATGCAGAACGAAGTCCTCCTTTGTTGGAGTAGGCAAGTCCTGTGCCTGCATATCCATCAGATGAGCGATATTTACTGACGGAGTTCTTGGTTCTATTCCGAAGCAAATGGTCAAGGATGCCTGTGCATCGAAGTCTACAGCAAGTATTTTCTTTCCCATCTGGCTCAGGGCAGTAGACAGGTTGTGTACGGTAACGGTTTTGGCGCAGCCGCCTTTTTGGGCGCAGCATACAATCACTTGTGCCATGGGGGAATCTCCTTTCTTTAGTCTCTCCTAAAAACAGTCTTTACGATTGCTGCAATCATGTACAACATGCCGCTGGCAATGCGAAAAGCAAAGACAAAAATGCCAATCATACCGCCAATGAGAATATTGATGACGATGATGCCCGCCGCATTTGCAATACTGCATTTAGATGGAACGAGCCAGATAAACATTTTCTGTATGCCAAATGGAATCCCAATCAATATCCACATGAGAACGTAATCACAGCTACCATCGGTTGCCAGATACAAAGGCTGGCAGAAGAACGCTGTCAAAAGGGCAATGATGATTGGGACTGCCAGACGTTTGAAAAATTCTTTTGCCATAATTCCCCTGCCGGGTGGCAGGATGCCTCCTTTCTTTTGAAAAGAGCGGGCTGGAGTCAATCAAGCCAATAATTCAATAATTGTGGGTTAATGAAAAAAGATTGGAGGCCACACCTGTTATGCGGGATTCCAATCATTTAGTGATAGCATGATTTATATAATCATGTTATAATACAAAAGGACAAACCAGCCCGCAACCCGCATAAAACGGTGGGTTTCTTGATTTGTCCCTATTATATCGTAAGCGTATCTGTGCGAGAATGGTGCTGATCCGTTTATGCGTTTTTTTGTTGGTGATTATATTTTACGAGAAGCCTGTAGTGATTGTCATTTTAAGGGGTATAGCCGTGTCAGCGATATAACATTAGGAGACTTTTGGGGGATATGGGATGTGTGCCCTGAAATGGATGATAATAAAGGAACATCGCTTGTACTTTTACATTCTCAGAAGGGAAAACAACTGTTTCAAGCTGTTTCTGACAGGATGGAAGTGCAGGAAGTTTCATTGATGAATATTCCGGATGAGTTTCCATCAGCTGTCCGGTGATATGGAAATCACTTTTTGGATTTAATTTTGTGCATACCGAATCATAATTTCTATGAGAATATTAGTAAAGGCTGCTACGCACCGCAGATGCGGCAAGGCCTTGACAAATATCCCCATAGAAATGGACACGTAATCAAGCACAAAAAAGACGATTTCCGAGTAACGGAACTCCGATTTCCAAATTTCCGGATTCGTGATTTCGAGCCACAAGAATATTCAATTGGAGAAAGCGAGCAAAATGAATCCATCAATGTTGAAATCTTCGGTGCATCGACCGGAGAGAATGGATGTGTTAAAGACTATTGAAAAAGATGGGGTTCAAGCAGCTTTGCATTTCTTACAGCCTAATAGTAATGTGAGAACGCCGTTCTTCGTTAAAGTAAAACGAGATATCAGTAGAATACTTGATAGAAAAAAGTGGAATAAGACGGGATAGATTCATTACAGGTAACGAGATAGAGAGTGTTAAACTGGTCCTTGTCAAGGACATTTATATACGCTTTTCATGCGTTACATGCCAGTGTCTGATGGTTACTCAACGATGGACTAAATGAATAGGATGTAGACTGTATATTTTCTGGTCATGGTGGACAGGTAGTACTTCCGTTGAGTGACAGTGGGGATGTGCCAGACATGGGAGGGTTTCCAGATAGACTGTAGAGGCTATATTTTTCTGTAGAAAGAAGTTCTACGATGGTTTTATCAACGAATTTGGGAAATACATAATTGATACTCATGCTTAATAATATGCCTAAAGTTGTGACGGGAGACATCTTTTAAAGAGATTTGACAGGATAAAATACAAGAAGAGGAGACCTATGGACGCAAAAAGAGATTTATTTTTACCGGCCCTAAAAACTGCATTAAAAAATGAAAAAGTTACATGGAGTACCCCCCTCACCCCCCAGGATTGGTCCTCCCTATTCCACACCGCCTCCGTACACCATGTCCTCCCCATGATTTACGAAGCCGTATACGACTGTCCCGCCGCCCGGGCTGCAGACCCACAGATTTTCGCGCGCGCCAAACAACAGACGATCCATTCAGTCATGTTACAAACCATGAAAACCAACGAATTCCTAACCCTATTCCACCACCTGCGCCAATCCGGCATCCATGCATTGGTCGTAAAAGGAATCGTATGCCGCAATCTATATCCAAACCCGGATTACCGGATGTCCGGTGACGAAGACATTCTGATCCCCGAAGACCAGTTTGAACTCTGTCACCAGGCCATGCTGGATTACGGCATGCAGCCCGCGGACCAGGCGCAGGATATTTATACAGAATATGAAGTCCCATATGGAAAGCCGGGGAGTCCACTTTACATCGAATTACATAAGTGTCTCTTCCCTCCGGAGTCCGATGCGTATGGAGATTTGAACCGCTTTTTCAAAAATGTTCAGGATAGAGCAGTCAAGTTATCCATTGATGGGGAAGAGGTTGTCACTATGGGACATACGGACCATTTATTCTATCTGATCTGCCATGCGTTTAAGCATTTTCTGCATAGTGGCTTTGGAATCCGGCAGGTTTGCGATATTGTCCTCTTTGCCAATCATTATGGAACAGAGATTGACTGGATTCGGATCTTGCGGCAATGCCGGGAGATCCATGCGGATGTATTTACGGCAGCACTGTTCCGGATTGGGCAGAAGTATTTGACGTTTGATCCGGTATTGGCCGGTTACCCGAAGGAATGGCAGGAGATTCGGGTGGACGAGCAACCTTTGCTGGAGGATCTGCTGAATGCTGGTATTTATGGAGATGGTACGATGAGCAGGAAGCATAGCAGCAGCATTACCTTGAATGCGGTTTCTGCGCAAAAACAGGGGAAAAAGGCGGAACATTCTGTTATTAAGACGCTGTTCCCACCGGCGAAAAGTATGGAAAGACGGTACCCATACCTGAAAAAGTATCCGATGCTGTTGCCGGTTGCGTGGGTCAGCCGAATTTTAAAATATCGTAAGGAAATCAGCAAAAGCCAGAACAATGATGCGGCTCAGGCTGTGGCCATCGGGAACAGGCGTGTGGAGCTGCTGAAGCAGTATAAGATTCTTGATAAATGATAATTGCTGCAATTTTACAGAGGATTATGGATGAGTTTCGATTTACGGAGGGAGAAGCAATATGAAGTTGGAGAAAGAATTTGTTTTACGGGAAATTGCGGGTGACTATGTTATTATTCCGGTCGGGAAGACGGTGATAGAGTTTAATGGACTTATTACGGTAAATGAAGTAGGGGTATCCATTTGGAACATGCTTCAGAACGAGGTTACATTTGACCAGATCGTTCAGGGCATATTAAATGAGTATGAGGTAGAAGAAAGTGTCGCCAGAGAAGATATTCGGGAGTTTTTAGATCAATTGATTGATGGAGGAATTCTTACAGAGGATAAGGAAAATGGAGAAGAGTAGCCCATATGTAACGCTTACGGCAGAACAATTTTACATAGATAAGACGGCGATACTTGAGAGGGGAATGGAAGAATGCCCTTCTATTTATATAGAAGGAGCAGCAGCGTCGGGGAAGACAACGGCTGTCAGACTTTTGCTTGGGAAAAATCCGGATATAAAAGCGTATATTCTGGAAATGAAAGAAGAAGCAGAATCTATCAAAAAGCTTGATGAAATGGTAAAGAGCCGGGAAGAATGGACGAAACCAGGCTGGATTATTTTTGAGGACATGCATTCGGCGCTTGACGAGGTTACGATAAAGAAGATTTCAGACTGTATTTGGAACCTTCCGGCAGGATGGCATGCGATTCTGATCGGGCGGGAGCGGCCGCATGAGGGATTTCTGAATCTGATATGGAAAAGAAAGATGCAGATCATTTCACAGGAGCATCTGCGTTTTACGGAAAAAGACATTCGCAGCCTGACGAATCATTTTCAGAGTGATCTTGATCCCGGCGAAATCTATGAACAGACCGGGGGATGGGCCGGATGTGTGGATATGATGCTTCGATTATCGCAAGCGGATCCACCCGCTGCCAGAAGAAATGCCCGGGAGATAAAAGCATCGTATGAGATAACGGCGTATATTAAGAAATACATTTTGGACACGCTCTCAGCAGAAGAAAATGAAATCATGCGCCGGGCTGTGATTTGCCCATGGATAAATGAAACAATGTGCAGGGAGATTTGGCAGCTTCCGTGGGCGTCAGATAGTCTGCAAGATTTATGCCGCAAAGGGCTTTTGGAATATGACAAAGAGAAAGAACGATGGAAAATAGCCCCCATGTTTCGGGATATGCATATTTCGGAGACGAATCCGATTTTCTGGAAACACCTTGGAAACTGGTATCATCAGAGTGGAAATGTAGAAGAGGCGTTGTTTTGCCTGAAAAAGTCTCAAAATGAAGAAGCTTACCGCGCGTGTATGCTTCAGAATTATGCAAAAATTCCATTTTTGGGAATCCCTTATTCAGAAGTCATGGGATGGAAAGGAACCGACCCCAGACTGTGCTATCTGAGAGGCGTTTATTGTTACACAAGACAAAAACCGGACGGCATAAATCTGGAAATACAGAATCTGAACATTTCTGAGAAAGATGCACACGAGAAAAGGGAAATTTACTTAAATCTGACCTTCCTGAAACCGGATCTTGATCTGGACTTCTGGCTTGGGCTGCTGGAGCAATACAGCCGGGAGAAAGAACATTTCCATTTATATAATATCCTGGGAAATTCCCATACATATCTCTGCGGAGTGCGGGACTTGTCCAGACTTTTTGCCTGTACAAAGCGTGAAGAGAACCGGAAGGCAAAGATATGGAAGGAGCATTTGGGGAAAGAAGAGTGGAAATGTTATCAACTGGCGCGAATCGACTATTATCTTGAGACGGAACGCAAAGACACCATTCCTATGGAAGACTGGGAATTGCTTTTCGCACAGGAAGATGCAGAGAATTCCAGAAGGAGCCCGTGGCAGCAGCGCCTGGCAAAGCTGTATCTTCTATATAAATTGCAGCGTCTGGCACCGAAAGAAGACCACAAAGAACAGATTTCCAGCCTGGAAAATTCTTTGATGAAGGAAGAAAATCAGGTTTGCCTAAAAAATACAGAAGCAGTCAGCAGTTTGTTCGCTCCCGTCAGAAATGAACAGGAACGCCTTACAAGATGGCTGCTCAAGTCCGATAAAAACATGGGAATCTCTGTAAAAGAAGATAATTACGATCAGCTGTTTTGCCAGGTAAAAGGATATTTGCACTTGAACCAGTATAAACGTTCCGAAAAAATACTTCGCCATTTAATTCCGTATCTCCAGTTTTACCGGCGCAATAAATATCTGGCGGAATTACTGTTCCAACAGGCTGTTATTTTCTGGGATGAAGGCCTGCACGGTCAGGCACTTCGTAAAACGATCGAATCCTTTATGGTTTCCGGTGAAGCCCGCTATGTCGGATTTTACACGGTGTATGAAAAAAAGGGCGAAGAAGTACTGGAGGAATACATTGACTGGCTGAGCAAGAACTCCCCGGGCGGCTGGCACAGGAAGAAAAAATACAATTACGGAAATGTACTTCGCATGCCAAAAGAAGACTACATGGAAGTTGTACTCCGGTGCGCCAGACGGGAAGCGAGAATCAGTCGTTCCGCTGAAGAAGCGACAGAAGAGCATTTGACGATGATGGAAACCATTATACTCCAAGATATTAACCGCGGCCTTACCAACGCGGAGATCTGCGAAGAACTGAACCTGAAGCTCCCGACGGTAAAGAGCCATATTTATAATTTGTATAAAAAACTGGGGGTTAATAGCAGAGTCCAGGCGATACTGAAGGGGAAAGAACAGGGGATATTAGATTAGAGGGGATTGAACCTGGTTAGCTTAAACTATAATAGGTTAGGTAAAACTATCGGAGATGTTGGGGAACATTTCCGGTAGTTTTGTATATTTAGAGGCTGTGCAAAGAGAAAACTCTGTGCTATACTAATCACACATCAAAATCTCAGACGGAGTCCGATCCGGACAGATAGAATCTATCCGTCTGAACAACCGTTATCAAAACGGTTCAAAATTCAAAGGCAGTTTCGCCGAATATTTCAACTTTGATGAACAAAAGAACAGAATGCGGAGGTAGTAGTATGGGCCAGAGCAATGCTGCAGTGCGGCAGTGGATGGGGAATCCAAAACGATTTGCAGATTTATTCAATGCAACAGTATTTAACGGGGAGCAGGTGATCCAGCCAGAAGAATTAGAGCCGGTAGATGGAGAGGAAGATATCCTGCTGACAGACAAAAATGGGAAAACACAGAAAGTACATAGGTATCGGGACATTGTCATGAAGTGGAAGGAAGACGCAGTGCTAATCTTATTGGCATGCGAGAATCAGGCAAAAGTGCACTATGCCATGTCCGTCCGCAATATGCTGTATGACAGTCTGTCTTATGTCGGGCAGATTCAGAGGATGTGGAATAAAAATGTGGAAAAGATGACTACGGCAGAATTCCTTTCGAAATTCCGGAAAGATGATCGGTTGATTCCGGTGCTTACACTGGTTTTTTATCTTGAAAGAAGATAAGACTCCCACCTCTATAGGTGGTGAGTTGCGACAAATATGTTTTGGTGGGAGTCCAATCTCCTTTCAAGATAAAGCCTCCGGCGGATTGCAGAGGTGCGCAGATGTATTATGTCATGCAAAGCATGACGCGCACCTCGCAGCAAGTACGCCGAGGCGTACTTGAATATGATGTAGACCAGTGGGATGGGAGTAAGGATCTGTATGGAATGCTGCAGTGGAGTGAGGATGAGAAGAAAAATACAGTCTTGAAGGAATATGTTCCGAATTATCGGATTAATCTGATTGATGCTGGGAATCTGGAGCATTTAGAGCGATTCAAAAGCGATTTACAAGAAGTTCTGGGTATGATACAGTGTAGAGGAGATAAAGAAAGTTTATTGAAATACATAAATGACAGAAAAGAATATTTTCAAAATGTAGATGAAGAAACGTATTATGTGATTAGGGAGTTTTTGCATTCGGAGAGAATGCTGAAGGAAAATATAGAGAAAAGTCAGGGGAAGGAGACTGTGGATATGTGTAAGGCATTGGAAGATTTGTATAATGAAGGAATAGAGATTGGCGTGGTAAAAGGCGTAGTGGAAACATTGTATGATTGTGGAATAAAAAAGGACGATGCAATCCAAAGAGTAATGCAAAAATTTGAAATATCCAAAGAACAGGCGGAGAAGGATGTAGAGACCTATTGGAGATAAGCTGATAAATTGGCATTCTCTATCTATAAGATTGCGTGGGCGATATTACGAAAAGATATCAAATGTAAGAAACTATCGGAGATGTAGAAAAGCATTTCCGGTAGTTTTGTATATTAAGGGGCTGTGCAAAGAGGAAACTCTGTGCTATACTAATCACACATCAAAATCTCAGACGGAGTCCGATCCGGACAAATTAAATCTATCCGTCTGAATAACCGTTATCCAAAACGGTTCAAAATTCAAAGGCAGTTTCGCCGGATATTTCAACCTTGATGAACAAAAGAACAGAATACGGAGGTAGTAGTATGGGTCAGAGCAATGCTGCGGTGCGGCAGTGGATGGGGAATCCAAAACGATTTGCAGATTTATTTAACGCAACAGTATTTAACGGGGAGCAGGTGATTCAGCCGGAAGAATTAGAACCGGTAGATGGAGAGGAAGACATCCTGCTGACAGACAAAAATGGGAAGAAGCAGGAAGTACATAGGTATCGGGATATTGTTATGAAGTGGAAGAAAGACGCAGTGCTGATTTTATTGGCATGTGAGAATCAGGCAAAAGTACACTATGCCATGTCAGTACGCAATATGCTGTATGACAGTCTGTCTTATGTCGGGCAGATTCAGAGGATGTGGAATAAAAATGTGGAAAAGATGACTACGGCAGAATTCCTTTCGAAATTTCGGAAAGGTGATAGGTTGATTCCGGTGCTTACACTGGTCTTCTATTATGATGTAGACCAGTGGGATGGGAGTAAAGATCTGTACGGAATGCTGCGGTGGAGTGAGGATGAGAAGAAAAATGCAGTTTTGAAGGAATATGTTCCGAATTATCGGATTAACTTGATTGATGCTGGAAATTTGGAGCATTTAGAGCGATTTAAAAGCGATTTACAAGAAGTTCTGGGTATGATACAGTGTAGAGGAGATAAAGATAATTTATTGAAATACATAAACGACAGAAAAGAGTATTTTCAAAATGTAGATGAAGAAACGTATTATGTGATTAGGGAATTTTTGCATTCGGAGAGAATGCTGAAGGGAAATATTGAGAAAAGTCAGGGAAAGGAGACTGTGGATATGTGTAAGGCGTTAGAGGATTTGTATAATGAAGGAATAGAGATTGGAATGGAGCGTGGAATAAAAGGCGTAGTGGAAACTTTATTTGATTTTGGAATAGAGAAAGATGCTGCGATTCAAAAAGTAATGCAAAAATTTGATATATCCAGAGAACAGGCGGAGAAGAATGTGGAGAGTTACTGGGGATAGATTGATTTGCAGGAAAGTTTTGCATTCGGAGAGAATACTGAAGAGAAATATAGGAAAGAGGAATATGGATATGTGTAAAGCATTGGAAGAGCTATATCATGAAGGAATAGTAAAAGGCGTAGTGGAAACATTGTACGATTTAGCGATAGAAAAAGATGCAGCAATTCAAAAAGTAATGCAGAAATTCGCGATATCCAGAGAACAAGCGGAAAAGGATGTGGAGAGTTATTGGAGATAGTCTGCTTTGCTGGAGTTTCTGTACTCGGAGAGAGTACTAAAGGGAAATATAGAAAAGAGTCAAGGGAAGAGGACAGTGGATATGTGTAAGGCATTGGAAGATCTATATAATGAAGGCATAGAGCGTGGAATGGAGCTTGGCGTGATAAAAGGTGTCGTAGAAACATTGTATGATTGTGGGATAGAGAAAGATGCTGCAATCCAAAAAGTAATACAAAAATTCGAAATATCCAGAGAACAGGCGGAGAAGGATGTGGAGAGCTATTGGAGATAGGCTGATAATTTGGAATTCTCTATCTATAAGATTGTGTGGGCGATATTACGAAAAGATATCAAATGTAAGAAACTATCGGAGATGTGGAAAAGCATTTCCGGTAGTTTTGTATATTTAGAGGCTGTGCAAAGAGAAAACTCTGTGCTATACTAATCACACATCAAAATCTCAGACGGAGTCCAATCCGGACAGATAGAATCTATCCGTCTGAACAACCGTTACTCAAAACGGTTCAAAATTCAAAGGCAGTTTCGCCGGATATTTCAACTTTGATGAACAAAAGAACAGAATACGGAGGTAGTAGTATGGGTCAGAGCAATGCTGCGGTGCGGCAGTGGATGGGGAATCCAAAACGATTTGCAGATTTATTTAACGCAACAGTATTTAACGGGGAGCAGGTGATCCAGCCGGAAGAATTAGAACCGGTAGATGGAGAGGAAGACATCCTGTTGACAGACAAAAATGGGAAGAAGCAGGAAGTACATAGGTATCGGGATATTGTTATGAAGTGGAAGAAAGACGCAGTGCTGATCTTATTGGCATGCGAGAATCAAGCAAAAGTGCACTATGCTATGTCAGTACGCAATATGCTGTATGACAGTCTGTCTTATGTCGGGCAGATTCAGAGGATGTGGAATAAAAATGTGGATAAGAGAAAAAATCTGAATGAGTATGTGACTGAAACGGAACTGGAAATGGAACCAAAGGAACAGCCTGAAGGGCTTGAAGACGAAAAGATGACTACGGCAGAATTCCTTTCGAAATTCCGGAAAGATGATCGATTGATTCCGGTGCTTACACTGGTCTTCTATTATGATGTAGACCAGTGGGATGGGAGTAAAGATCTGTATGGAATGCTGCAGTGGAGTGAGGATGAGAAGAAAAATACAGTCTTGAAGGAATATGTTCCGAATTATCGGATTAATCTGATTGATGCTGGGAATCTGGAGCATTTAGAGCGATTCAAAAGCGATTTACAAGAAGTTCTGGGTATGATACAGTGTAGAGGAGATAAAGAAAGTTTATTGAAATACATAAATGACAGAAAAGAATATTTTCAAAATGTAGATGAAGAAACGTATTATGTGATTAGGGAGTTTTTGCATTCGGAGAGAATGCTGAAGGAAAATATAGAGAAAAGTCAGGGAAAGGAGACTGTGGATATGTGTAAGGCATTGGAAGATTTGTATAATGAAGGAATTGAGTGCGGCATGGAGCGAGGAATGACGTGTGGCATGGTAAAAGGCGTAGTGGAAACATTGCGTGATTTCGGAATCGAGAAAGATGCTGCAATTCAAAAAGTAATGCAAAAATTCGAAATACCCAGAGAACAGGCGGAAAAGGATGTGGAGAGTTATTGGAGATAAGCTGATAGCTTGACATTTTCTATCTATAAGATTGCATGTGCGGTATTGCAAAAAGAGATCAAATGTAAGAAACTATCGGAGATGTTGGGAAGCATTTCCGGTAGTTTTATATATTTAGAGGCTGTGCAGAGAGAAAACGCTGTGCTATACTAATCACACATCAAAATCTCAGACGGAGTCCGATCCGGACAAATAAAATCTATCCGTCTGAACAACCGTTATCCAAAGCGGTTCAAAATTCAAAGGCAGTTTCGCCGGATATTTCAACTTTGATGAACAAAAGAACAGAATACGGAGGTAGTAGTATGGGCCAGAGCAATACTGCAGTGCGGCAGTGGATGGGGAATCCAAAACGATTTGCAGATTTATTTAACGCAACAGTATTTAACGGGGAGCAGGTGATCCAGCCAGAAGAATTAGAGCCGGTAGATGGAGAGGAAGACATCCTGCTGACAGACAAAAATGGGAAGAAGCAGGAAGTACATAGGTATCGGGACATTGTCATGAAGTGGAAGAAAGATGCAGTGCTGATCTTATTGGCATGCGAGAATCAGGCAAAAGTACACTATGCCATGTCAGTACGCAATATGCTGTATGACAGTCTGTCTTATGTCGGGCAGATTCAGAGGATGTGGAATAAAAATCCTGTCTTTGACAGTTAGCAAAAGAAAAAATCGCTGTATCCCTTGCGCTTACTTGGGTACAGCGATTTTTATCGTTGTTATAGAGTATTGTAATTTATTTCCTTCCTTTACTCGGTAGTGTAAAATATTTTGTGTTTTTGAAAAAAATGGCTCCTTTTTGGTAAGAATTCAGATATGACAATTTTTATCGAAAAGGAGTATTTTTATGCCAGTTGCAAAGGAAC
>NZ_JBQHSE010000050.1:0-11390 GCF_052066395.1 Bariatricus sp. HCP28S3_A4
GTAGTCAAGCTACAGGGAAAAATCAAAAGTCCATAGTATCTGAATTGTATTGAACCACGATATTAAAAAGAAAGGAACGTGTGATAATTAACTTCCTAATTATCATACAAGTATAAAATATGGAAATCTTAAGGGTAGAAAACCTGACAAAAGTATATGGCGAGGGAAGCAATCAGGTGAAAGCCTTGGACAATGTTTCCTTTACTGTGGACAAAGGCGAATTTGTCGCGGTCGTCGGTGCATCCGGATCCGGAAAATCAACGCTGATCCATTTGATCGGCGGTGTGGACAAACCGGACGGCGGAAAGGTTATCGTAGGCGGAACGGATGTTTATGCGCAGAAAGAAGAAGAACTTGCCATTTTCCGGCGCAGGCAGATCGGACTGATTTATCAGTTTTATAATCTGATTCCGGTTCTGACTGTAGAAGAAAATATGACGCTTCCGGTTCTGATGGATGGAAGAAAAGTAAACGAAGAACGTCTGGAGGAACTTCTGGACTTGTTAAAACTAAAGAAAAGGAGGAAGCATCTGCCAAATCAGCTTTCCGGAGGACAGCAACAGAGAGTTTCGGTGGGAAGAGCGCTGATGAATGCGCCGACACTGGTTCTTGCTGACGAGCCGACAGGAAATCTGGATTCTGAGAACAGCAAAGAAATCATGAAGCTTCTCAGATATTCGAACAGAACCTACGACCAGACATTGATCGTGATTACTCATGATGAAAATATTGCGCTGCAGGCAGACCGGATCATTTCGCTGGAAGATGGACGAATCGTGAGAGATGAGGTGATTCGCTAATGAATATTTTCGCAAAAATCACCTTTCAGACGATGAAACAGAATAAAGTGCGGACGATTGTATCAATCATAGGTGTCATTCTTGCGACTTCTATGGTGACGGGAGTTCTCGTATTTGGAGGCAGTATTCAGAATTATATGCTGGAGCGCGGAAAGCGGGAAAATGGAGAATGGCATCTTTACGAAGAAGCGCTTACGAAAGAAGAATATGAAGAGACTGCAAAATATGATGATGTCAAGAAATGTGTTTCTATAAGGGAACTGGGATATGGAGATGTTTCTTTTCTGAGGCAGAAAAACATACAAAAGATCGCCAATTGTCTGTATATGCAGACGATGAATCCGGAAGCCGCAGAGCTTCTGGGAGTGAAGTTGTCGGAGGGGCGCTTGCCGGAAAATGAGAATGAAATCATCCTTCAGGAAGAAACGATTACCATGACTAGTACTCAGACCGGAGAACAGTACCGTGTGGTTGATGTAGGAGATACGATCACAGTTACGGTAGGCGACTGGATCATCGACGGAGAAAAGATAACCGGAAATCCTTGGATCGAATATCAGGAACAGGAGGATAAATACGAAAATTTTGCTCCGAAATATGAGAGAACATATACAATTGTAGGTATCCTGGAGTCTTGGGGAAACAGCAATATGGGCGGCGGCGGTATGGACGCATTTACCGGGGAAATTCTTTCAAAGGAACATCAGGAAGAAGATAAAGAGGCGCCTTATAACACGTATGTACAGCTGAAAAATCCGCGAAATATCCAGAAATTTATAGAGACAAAAGGAAAAGGAAAAAGCTGGAACTCAAATGAAGCCATTTTAAAATGGATCGGAGCTTCCAGAAACAGTGCATACATGACACTTTTAGATGGTATCATGCAGATCTTGATCTTCATCATTGGAATCGGATCCATTTCACTGATCTATAATACATTTGCCATCTCGCTAAGAGAGAGAACCACACAATTTGGCATCTTGTCTTCAGTGGGCGCGACAAATAAGCAGCTGAAAAAAGCCATGTGGTACGAAGCAGCTTCGGTAGCGGTCATCGGAATACCATTCGGCATCCTTGCCGGTGTAGGAGGAATCGCTGTAACACTTCACTATATCGGTCCGTGGCTTGGAGGATGGATTCACGGTGACGAAGAAACAATCAGGTTACATGTGTATCCATACATCATTCCGATGACGATTCTGATCGTATTTATTCTGGTATGCCTTTCCGTCTGGGGACCTGTCAGAAGAATACGTAAGATTACACCAATGCAGGCAATTCGCGCGACAAAAGATATAAAAATACGTTCCAAGAAAGTAAAAAGTCCGAAATATATTTTTAAACTGTTTGGAGTAGAAGGGATGCTTGCGGACAAAAATTACAAACGCGACCGGAAAAAATACAGAGCGACCGTATTTTCACTTACCATCAGCATTATCTTATTTGTGTCCGCGTCCCTGCTTTCAGAATATCTCATTTCAACCGGAGCATTTGTAATGAAAATGCCGGAATACGAGATCCTTTATACCAGTAGAGATTATAAAATGGATGAAATGGAAGAATTAGAAACAGAGAATAAAAAAATAGAACAAGTCTTAGACGAGATAGAAGGAGTAGAGCGATATCAGGAATATAAAGATCAATTTATTTATTTTGATGTAGAAGAGGCAAGATTCTGGTGCAATCTGATCTTTATCCCGGACGATGAATTTGTAAAATATACATATGGCAATAATCCGGTATATTACGATAAATATGTAAAATATGATACAGAAAAAGGAAAATATGTAGAAAAAGAATTCTTTGACGGAAAAGAAAATCTGACACTCCGATATTATAGAGAGCAAGTAATCCCAACAGAAAACGGAGAATATAACACAAAACTTTCCGAAGAAAAAGAAATCATTCTGAGTCATTCCATTGAAAATCTTCCGGATTATCTATTCGATTCTCAGAAAAGCGGATATGGAAATGTCATCATTCTGGTTCCGGAAAGCAGGATGGAAGAGTACCTGTTCAAGGATGATTTGTTTAATTCGGTTGAATCCAATATTGCAATCAAAGCAACACAGTACAATTCGGTCTATCAGGAACTGGAGAAAAAAATGACAAATGAAGAACTGTTGGAAAATGGTTATCTGTCATGTGCGGCGAAAGATTATGAAAAAGACAGAGGAATGCTTCTCTCTGTAAAGGTACTGACTTATGGATTTATTGTATTGATATCCCTGATCGCAGCAGCAAATGTGTTTAACACGATATCAACCAACGTTATGCTGAGAAAACGAGAATTTGCCATGCTTCAGTCTATGGGAATGTCCAGGAAGATGCTTCATAAAATGATGAATTATGAGTGCCTCATTTACGGATTCAAGTCCATCAGCTATGGAGTTATCGGATCGCTATTGATTAGTGTACTACTGTTTGGCAATATCGCCAGAAGTGCACAAATTCAGTTTGTATATCCATGGAAACCTTTGTTTGTCGCAATTATCTGGGTTATGATCGTAGTGTTCTGCAGTATGCTGTACAGTATACAGAAGATTAAGAAACAGAATGTGATAGAAGAACTGAAAAGAGAATAAAAGCATGTGGCTGGTTTAGAATATTTAAAATCTAAGCCAGCCATTTTAAATATTAAAACTCATGTATACCTGAATTATTTACCATATTATTTCAAAAACATATGAATCAATTTTTCATTAAGAGAGCTATAAGGCTGATATCGCATAGGCAGATCCAGCCATGTCTTTTTATCTACAATACTCTTATAATGTGAGAAGGTCCGGAATCCGTCCCGTCCGTGGTAAGATCCCATTCCGCTTTCTCCGAATCCACCAAATCCCATTTCGCTGGTAGCGAGATGAATAATCGTATCGTTGATGCATCCTCCGCCAAATCCGCATTCGGAAGTTACTTTCCTGGCAACAGCTTTACTGTTGGTGAAAATGTACAGCGCGAGTGGGTGTGCCATAGAGTTGATTTTACGGATCGCTGCATCCAAAGAATCGTATGTCAGAACCGGAAGGACCGGTCCGAAGATTTCTTCCTGCATAACAGCGTCTTCGAATGTTACGTGATCCATCAAAGTAGGTTCGATTTTTAATGTATCAGCGTCTGATCTGCCTCCGCAGACAACTTTTGACGGATCGATCAGTCCGCAGATCCGGTCAAAATGTTTCCGATTGATGATTTTTCCGTAGTGATCATTATGCAGAGCATCGGTTGTAAACTGCTTTTCAATCTGCTGTTTTATTTCTTCAATCAGGCGATCTTTGATTTCTTTATCGCAGTAAATATAGTCCGGTGCCACGCAGGTCTGCCCGCAGTTCAGGTATTTTCCAAATACGATTCTTTTTGCGGCAAGCTTTAAGTTGGCGCTTTTTTCTACGATACAAGGACTTTTACCGCCAAGTTCCAGCGTAACCGGTGTGAGATGGGAAGAAGCACATTTCATGACTTCTTTGCCGACTGTCTGGCTTCCGGTAAAGAAAATGTAATCAAAATGTTCGTTCAGAAGACAGGTATTTTCAGCTCGTCCTCCGGTCACTAACGCAACATATTCTTTGTCGAAGCATTCTTCAATCAGTTTTTTCATAATTTCGCTTGTGTTAGGGGAATAGGCGCTCGGTTTTACAACAGCGGTATTTCCGGCGGCGATGGCATCTACAAGAGGATCGATCGTCAATAAAAACGGATAATTCCAGGGACTCATGATCAGCACAACACCGTATGGAGACGGCTTCTTAAAACTGCGGGAATGAAAATGCGCAAGCGGAGTGAGAACTGTTTTCTCTTTGGAAAATTTGCGGACATGTTTTAACATATAACTGATTTCACTCAAAACAAGCCCTGTTTCGCACATGTAGCTTTCAAATGCGCTCTTTCCCAAATCCTTTTTTATTGCATCGTTGATTTCGTTTTCATATTTCAAAATGCAGGACTGCAGCTTTTTCAAAGCCTGTATTCTGTAATCTACATCGAGTACAGCTCCGGTGTAGAAAAATTTACGCTGTGTTTCAACGATTTCTCTGATTTCATGTTCCGTCATGAAAATTCTCCTTCCTACTGTTCAGATTGTTGCATCAATTGATAATAAAATGTTTCAAGTTCTTTGGCGTCCATCAGTACCGGAACCGGATAAAGTGGATTTACCTCCTTATCGGCATAGTGAGCGAGCTTTGGAATATCTTCTTCCCGAATCGATTCAATGGTATCTCCGATTTCAAATCGCTTTTTCATTTCTTTGACTGCAAGAATAAATGCTTTCGCTGCCGTTTCATGTGGTGTATTTTTATCTGCCAGTCCGGCAGCGATTGCAAGTTTGTGGAGCTTTTTGTAAATCGTGGAACCATAGGCTTCCAAAACAAGCGGAAGAATCACTGCATTTGCCAGTCCGTGCGGCACGTTGTATTCCCCTCCAAGAGAATGGGCAACAGCATGAACGTAACCTACATAGGATTTGGTAAATGCACATCCGGCATAGAAAGAAGCGTGAAGCATTTTCTTACGGGCTTCCTCATTTTTTCCATCTGTATAAACCGTGTCAATATTTTCAAAAATAAGTTCGACTGCTTTCAGGGCATCCATACGGGTTCCGTAAGTTGTTGAATTCCCGATATATGCTTCTACTGCGTGTGTAAGTGCATCCATACCGGTGGTTGCGGTGATAAAAGGAGGAAGACTTAAGGTTACCTTTGGGTCAAGTATAGCATATCTGGGAATCAAAGGAAAATCATTGATTGCATATTTATGTCTTGTCTCGGCATCGGTGATCACTGCGGCAAGCGTAGTTTCACTTCCGGTTCCGGCTGTAGTGGGAACTGCAATTAGAAGAGGAATTCTTTTGTGTACTTTCAGAATGCCTTTCATTTTGGCAAGAGACTGTTTCGGTTTTGCAATCTTGGCACCTACTGCTTTGGCACAGTCCATACTTGACCCACCTCCAAAACCTATGATGACATTACAATTATTGGAAAGAAATAAATCCATTGCTTCAGCAACATTCTTTGTAGTAGGATTAGCCACGGTTTTATCATATATCGTATATTTAATATTATTTTCGGAAAGTACTTTTTCAAGACGCTTTGTGAGGCCAAGTTTCATGATTCCTTCATCGGTAATAATAAGTACATGGTTATACTTGCGTTTCAGCAGAATCTCAGGTAAAGCTTTGACACTTCCAAGAATTTTAGGCTTTCTATACGGAAGAAATGGAAGTGCAGTTCGAAAAACTGTTTGAAAAGAACGGCAATAGAGCTTTCTTAGTGTGTTCATAATGATAATCCTTTCTTATATTTTATATATAAAATAGTTTTATAGTCAAACAAAATTAATATAACAGCCTGCTGCGAATTTGTCAATTATCAAAAACACCATTCAAAAAACAATAAAAAAATATCGAAAATCAATAAAAATATATTGTAATTCAAAATAATGTGGAATATAATGACAGAAACAGGAAATAGAAAATATACTGGAGGTATAATCAATGAAGTATGAACGAATTAAAAAGCTGACGAAATTGATTCTGGACATTATGTTTTTTACAGGAATTATTGTTCTGCTCACGCTGCCAATATGGCTCAGATTTGCCGGAACACATTATTCAAAAGACATAGAAATCCATTATTTGGCAATGCTGATCGTGTTTGCAGTATCTGGTTTAAACGGACTTTTAATCGTAAATGAATTGCGAAAAATGATGAAGACAGTTCTGGAAGCGAATTGCTTCGTGGAAGATAATGTAAAAAGTCTTAGGAGAATGGCAAGGTACAGCCTGGTAATTTCTATTTTCTTTTTTATCAAAGTATTATTGGTTCCAACTCCTGCAACTTTGATTATCATTCTTGTGTTTTTTATTGCAGCACTGTTCAGTGTGGTACTTTCCTGCGTATTTCAGGAAGCAGTCAATTACAAAGATGAAAATGATCTGACAATCTAGGGAGGTGTATCTTGTGGCAATCGTAATTAATCTGGATGTCATGATGGCTAAACGTAAAATGGGACTCACCGAGCTTTCAAAAGAAGTGGATGTCACCATGGCGAATTTATCTATTTTAAAAAATAATAAAGCAAAAGCAATACGCTTTACCACACTAGAAGCAATTTGCAGGGTTTTGGATTGCCAGCCTGGGGATATTCTGGAATACGTACCGGATGAAGATGCAGCCTCAGAATAAATATAAATGTATTAAAATTGTAAGGAAGGAGAATCTTTATGTATGAAATATGTATCAAAGACAATTACCGGTATTTTACAGTAGTCAGTATTTTTTATGGAATCGTATTTGCATTCTGCATGTATAAGAATTTATTCGGATGGACTTTTTTACTTTATGCAATTACAACAGTTATAGTTATTAATAAGTTTCTTAAGAAAGCTAATCTGGTTCACAAAAAAGAAACAAAATTTATTTACATTGGAGTAATATTATGTGGAGTGTCTACATGCCTGACAGCAAATATGTTGATACAGTTTTTAAACTGGTGTTGCATGCTTGTACTTCTTATGAGTTTGATGATCAACCAGATGAATGAAGAAAGAAATGATAAAATACTGGAATATATCAATAAAATGATAAGGATACCTTTTGCGACAATAGGAAATATTTTTCTTCCGCTGAAAAATACGAAAGAAATCATCAATAGCAGCAAAAAAGAAAGAACAGTGGATAAAGAAAAATGGAAACCAATCATTCTGGGAGGCGGTATGGCAATTGGCGTGCTGTTTGTGGTAGTACCTCTTCTTGCCGGTTCGGATATTGTATTTAATAGAATCATTAAAAGTGCGTTTTCATGGATGAATTTTGAAGGATTTAATTCATTGATCGAGATGTTCAATACTTTATTTGGAGTTTTAATTACATTTATGGCAGGATTTTTACTGATCTATGCATTTTTTTATGCATCATGTCGTGTTAATTCAAATAAAGAAACAGAGAAGAAAGATAAGCAATACAAGTCTTTAACAGGAATTGTATTTACGAGTATAATTGCATCTGTTTATTTATTATACTCTATGATTCAGATTCGATATCTGTTTTTGAAGGCAGGTCTTCCGGAAGGAATAACGTATTCCGAATATGCGCACGCCGGATTCTGGCAACTTGTTCTGGTTGTAATGATCAATGTCAGTATGGTGATTTTGTGTTCAGAACTGTATGAGAAAAATAAATGGCTTAATTATATGATTACCATCATTTCTCTTTGCACTTATGTAATGATGCTGTCAGCAGCATATCGTATGAAGCTATATATTGATGTGTACCATTTGACATTTTTGAGACTTTGCGTGCTGTGGTTTATTGCGGCGCTTGCCATCGTAATGGCGGGAGTGATAATTAGTATTTACAAAAAAGATTTTCGGCTTGTCAACTATATGATTGCTGTCATCGCAGGGAGTTATCTGATATTCTCTTTTTCACAGCCGGATTACTGGATTGCAAAATATAATGTGAGTCATATCGAGCAGCTTACATGTGCCGATCTTGAGTACATGATGTGTAACTTATCCCTCGATGCGGCACCGATTATTGCAGAAATTGACCCGAAAGAGGTATCATCTGATGATGGAGACGGATGCATATATTATTATGGAAATGCTCAGGAAAATTCTGCTGAGATTATGATGAAGAATTATTTTCAGGAAGTGTCGCAGCGGTGTGGGAAAATCGGTTTTCGGCAGGCAAACTTTTCCAAAATCCGTGCAAAACAGATTGCAGGTTCCTTTTGATGGTGTATAATTATTCTATATGCAGTTAATGTCGAATAATAGACGGAAAGAAATGCTGGCATAAAAAGGATACCGGAAGGAGAAAGACATTTATGCGTACAATAAATGTAGAAGAAATTACAAAGAATGTAAAAGAAATGTGTATCGAGGCAAACCATTTTCTGTCAAAAGATATGGATTGTGCAATGAAAAATGCAGCTTCCACTGAAAAATCACCTCTTGGAAAGCAAATTCTGAATCAATTGCAGGATAACCTGCAGATTGCAGCAGAAGACATGATTCCGATCTGTCAGGATACCGGAATGGCAGTTATATTTATCGAAGTCGGACAGGAAGTTCATTTCGAAGGTGGTATGCTGGAAGATGCCATAAACGAAGGAATCCGTCAGGGATATGTGGAGGGATATCTTCGAAAATCAGTAGTGAAGGATCCGATCATCCGCGAGAATACAAAAGATAATACACCTGGAATCATTCACTATAAGATAGTGGAAGGTGATCAAGTTAAGATTAAAGTCGCTCCGAAAGGCTTCGGAAGTGAGAATATGAGCCGTGTATTTATGCTGAAGCCGGCAGACGGAATCGAAGGTGTGAAAGATGCTGTTCTGACTGCGGTGAAAGATGCGGGGCCAAATGCCTGTCCGCCGATGGTGGTAGGTGTCGGAATCGGAGGGACTTTTGAAAAATGTGCATTAATGGCCAAAGAAGCTTTAACCAGAGAAGTAGGAAGTCATTCAGAAATTCCATATGTAAAGGATCTTGAAGAGGAACTTCTGGAGAAAATCAATAAATTAGGAATCGGTCCCGGCGGTCTGGGAGGATCCACAACAGCACTTGCAGTAAATATAAATACTTATCCGACCCATATTGCCGGACTGCCTGTCGGAATCAATATTTGTTGCCATGTCAACCGGCATGTGATCCGTACGATATAAAGAAAGTCGTAGCAGCAAGTATGAAATGTACAGTGCAGCGAATAGAGAAAGATAAGGAAGAAAGTGAGGAACAAACAGATATGGATCAACATATTACAGCACCGATTTCAAAAGAAGAAGCACAGTACCTTAAAGCAGGCGATTACGTATATATAACCGGAACGATTTACACGGCAAGAGATGCGGCACATAAAAGAATGGACGAGACTCTCTCAAGAGGTGAGATGCTCCCGGTCAATATTGAAAATCAGATGATCTATTATATGGGACCGTCTCCTGCCAGAGAAGGACGCCCGATCGGATCGGCAGGACCGACAACGGCCAGTAGAATGGATAAATATGCACCAAGACTGCTTGATCTGGGGCTTGGCGCAATGATCGGAAAAGGCAAGAGAAGTCAGGCGGTTATTGATGCAATTATTAGAAATAAATCTGTTTACTTTGCGGCAGTTGGAGGAGCCGGTGCGCTACTCTCAAAATGCATCAAAAAATCAGAGATTGTTGCCTATGATGATCTTGGAACAGAAGCAATCAGAAAGCTTGAAGTGGAGAATTTGCCGGTAATCGTTGTGATTGATTGTGAAGGAAATAATCTTTATGAAACAGCAATCAAAGAATATTGTGAGGAATAGTACAGATGAAAAGAATTTTATTGATGGTATTTCGGAATATCATTCTGGTGCCGTTTATGTGGTGTAAGCTGTGCTATTATGCTTCACATGCGGATAAGATTCCAGAAGAGAAAAGATATAAGTTTCTTCAATATATAGTAGCAAGAGCAAATAAAGGAGGAAATGTGACCATAGAACCGCATGGACAGGAGAATATCCCAAAGGAAGGCGGCTTTATGTTGTTTCCCAATCATCAAGGACTCTATGACGTACTGGCTATTGTTGACGTATGTCCAAGACCGCTTTCTGCAGTCATCAAAAAAGAAGCTGCAGGAGTTCCGTTTTTAAAGCAGTGTGTAGCTATAATGAAAGCATTTTCGATTGACCGTGAAGATATCAGGCAGTCTATGCAGGTAATTTCAAATGTAACAAAAGAAGTGCAGAGTGGAAGAAATTATATTATATTTGCTGAGGGTACCAGATCGAAGATGGGAAATAAACTTTTGGATTTTAAAGGGGGAAGCTTTAAAGCTGCCACAAAAGCAAAATGTCCGATTGTGCCGGTTGCTTTGATTGATTCGTTCAAACCTTTTGATACAAGCAGCATAGAACCGGTAACAGTCCAGGTGCATTTCCTGAAACCGATGCTTTATGATGAATATAAAGATATGAAAACAGTAGAAATTGCGGCTGAGGTAAAGCATAGGATTGAAGAGACAATAGAAAAGTACGAAAAATAATGATGGAGCAGCAGGGAAATTTACGGACGAAGTAAAATCCCTGCTTTTCATTATTTGACGTTTCTTATCAATAAAAAATAGAGAAGTATACTTATAAAATCACAAATATACATAGAAGAAAAAAGTTTTTGAAAAAGATTAAAAAAACTGTTGACATAATACGACTTGTTATGTATAATAACTAATGCGCTGTGATGTTACAAGTTAAAAATGTGTAATGAAACAGTAAATATAGAATAAAATTCAGGCTAAGGAGAAATACTCAAGAGGCTGAAGAGGCGCCCCTGCTAAGGGTGTAGGTCGGGTGACCGGCGCGAGGGTTCAAATCCCTCTTTCTCCGTTTTCTTTTGAAAACACCGATTTAAAAAATAAAAAAATTCAAAAAAGGTGTTGACAAATGAAAAGAAACATGATATTCTATTAAAGCTGTCGCGAACAACAGCGAACAACAAAGAACGTTGATAACTAAACAATAGACAACAACCCTGAAAATTCTTTAAGAGATTTTTCAAGAACGGTTGAATCGACAGATTTAACAAACCTAAAAACAGTAAGAAGGAACAGAATTG
>NZ_JBQHSE010000051.1:0-11387 GCF_052066395.1 Bariatricus sp. HCP28S3_A4
AATGCACTTGATTCGTGGGCAGCTAAAGCATAAATCGCTATTTTGTTAGCTGAAATATTGAGTTTTCAAGGTACGAAGCCCATTTTGGGTATGGGAAGTCTTAGTTAATAAAGATTGATCTTTTCCAATCAAATAGAGGCGTACCACCATTTCTGGTGATGCGCCTTACTGCTATTTATCTCTCAATTTCATCTATAATATTCGATTTCACAATCTTTCTCGCTGGAATACTAACTGCTATGATTGCAATCAAAATATTCAGAACCATAAGCGCTGCCATGATCCCATTTGGAACTCCTGCTGTAAAGTGCAGAAACTGTACTACATGAGCCATGTAATAATCCATGATTTTCCGAAAAGCAATATTGTAAATCAGGAAAATAAACAAATCTGCCAGAATCCCATATAAGAATCCTGTTCTTAAGATCATTCCATAAAATCCAATATCAGTAATCCCCATCGCCCGGATAATACCATATTCACGCCTATGGAATAATATGGAATAGTTCATACTATTCATGATATGGAACAAACTGATCACCAGTAAGATCAGGGCAATTCCCGAAAAGAATAACTGTTGCTGCCGCAGATAATTCTTCTGGGTTTCGATTGCTGCAGTATAATCCTGCAAGACCGCCTTTGGTACATCCTGAATCTTTTGCAGTAACTGACCGCTTGCCTGATCAGGGTCTGCCCCGGCAGCCGGGGATGCATTCACAAAGCTGTAATCCTCTATTCCAAACTGACTGCTCATCTGTTGGTTTGTCATGATAAAACTCGGACTATTACTCCATGGTTCCACGTTCAGGAATCTGTCCTCCTGGACCAATGCGCGGCTTACGATAGCTGCAATTTTAAAATCCTTTGCTATGTAGTTTTCCTCTGCCTCCCGGAACGTCAACACCTCCTGGGAACAGTTCAGGTTTCCTGGAACCCGCAGTGTAATCGTATCTCCGGGATGTTTTCCGTAAAAGTTATAATTTCCCTGTCCGTCCATGTTTGCGACTGCTATAATCTGATTCCCTTCTTCCAACTTTTCCGGGATCATCTCTCCCTCCAGAATAAACTCCTGTAGTTGTTCGAGTAATCCGGCATCATATCCGTAAACATCATACTTGATCCCGTAGGTTCCATCTTCTTTGTCTATACAGATTCCCCCATACTGCTGCTGGAAGTAACCGTCTGCATTCCGCTCATTAAAATATTTCTCCCATTCCAGTTCCTGTGCCTGAATCGTAAGTTCTCCCAACGTATATTTCGTTGCATATACCTCCGACAACTCAGACATAGCCTTTATTGCATCAACGGTTGACGCCGGAATGGTATCCGACAAAACATTTGATTTTACAGAAACCCTATATTCCGATCCCAGACCATCGTCTGACTTCATGGACATTTCTGCGTGTACTTTCAGATTTTCCACCATATAAGTGGTACAAAGGAAGATACATCCTCCAATCGACAAGGACAGCAAAATTCCAATGACTCTTTTTTTATTAGAAAACATGAATTTTCTTACTACAACATTTGCAAGCCTGACATTTCTTAAGCTGTATATCTTCCTCCTGCTTTTTACAAAAGAGGTATCTCCGCTCATCACCTGCCGGATCGATTGTTTTCGCACAGAGTATACCGTGCAAAAACCAACGGCCGCCAATGTTACCAATAAGAAAAGAAAACCGATGACCATCGCATCCCAGGACACATGGAACGCCGCAGTTCTCATACTCTCCTGGATGGCAGTCTGATCCAGCCCGGAAAGTTCAATACCAGTTCCTGCTACTCCAACCGTTTGAGTAGAAAAGACACCATCTAACTGTCCGTAAAGCTGATTCAGAATCCCGTTTCCTAACAGACACCCCATCGGATAACCGATAAAAAATAAGATCCATAATTCTAAAATCAGCGTGCCGCCAATGCTTTTTTCACTGATTCCAAGTGTCTGCATCACGCCATACTCCGCTGTGCGTTTGGAAACAGAGATATGAAAGATGCTGTTTATGATGAACAGACTAAAAACACAGAGCAGCAAGATCATCCCATTGAATGCCAGGTTATACTCGCTCTGCAATTTCAAAACAATGTATGTGAAATTACCACTCTCATCTATCAATGCAAACTTTACGATGTCTGCAATACTGTCCGGCTGCTCACCGCCCAGATACCTGACAACTTCATCATTTGCCGTTACTGCATCACTGGAAATTTGATACTTCTTCAAAAACACATCCAACTGCTTATACAGCTTCTCACTTTCATCGAATCTCAAATATAAGAGTGGCTGGCTTCCCCGGCCTTCAAAATCCTCTCCCACAAAAAGTTCCATTTCATTGGAACTGGCTGCCCAGGCACTTTTTATGATTCCGGTCATGACATAATCTTTTCCATTCAGGCTTAATGTATCGCCAATCTCTCCTGAAAATCCCAAATTCCCCAACGTGTAACGATCCGCCGCGATCTCGTTTGATCCTGCGGGATAAATTCCCTCAATAAGCTCCCGGTGTGCCATCTGTCGGTAAGATTCATCCGTATTGATAAAATAGATGAGATAAGGTTCTGTCACCACATCCCGGATTTCCATTTTACCGCATTGCTCTACCTGAAATCCGGCATCTGTTTGCCCACTGCGTACTTCCTCAAACACCTCCGGTTCCACATCCAGGTAATAATGCCAATCCCCATATATGGCCTTATGAGTCTCCAGACTGTTCATCTGGCTGCTGTAGATCAGGGAACTAACGCCAGACAACAAGGCAGCCGTTAAGATGATACTTGCCAGAATTGCAAAAGTCTGACTTTTATAATACCGCATATACTTATACGCTAGTATTAACATACGCCATCACCACCTTTTTGGGGAAACAGGTGTGTTCCTGACGTTACCATTCCATCTTCAATATGGATGATTCTGTCACAAATCTGTGCAATGGTCTCATTATGCGTTACCATCAGGATTGTCTGATTGTACTTTCTGCAGCTTGTTTTCAGCAATCCGATAACTTCTATGGTTGTAGCTGAATCAAGGTTCCCGGTGGGTTCATCCGCCAGAAGGATTGCAGGTTTATTGACTAAGGCCCTTGCGATCGCAACCCTCTGCTGCTGTCCGCCTGACAGCTCATTCGGATACTTTTTCCGTTTATCCCAGATTCCCAGTTCCTTCAGCAATTGTTCGATATACTTACGATTGATATGCTTTCCTTTGTCAAAAGTTACCGGGAGGGCAACATTATCATACACATTCAAGACGGGCATGAGACTGTAATTTTGGAACACAAACCCGATGTTTCTCCGTCGGAAAATGGTCAGTTCCTTTCTGGTCAGTGTACCGATCTCTTTCCCTTTTACAAGAATTCTCCCCTTTGTAGGAGTATCCAAACCTCCGACAAGGTTTAGAAGTGTGGATTTCCCACTGCCAGAGGTTCCTACAATAGCAATAAATTCTCCTTCTTTAACTTGTATATTGATATCCTTTAGCGCTTTTACCTGATTCTCTTTTTCACCATATATTTTTTCTACATGGCTTAATTCCAGTATATTGCTCATGGCTTACCGCTCCTTTCCTGTTGATACCAACAGTATATCTATGGAATCTTGCATTTTCTTTACAGGGCGGTAATCAATTCTTACAGTTTTGTAAGAACACCGAAAAGCAGCTTCCTTCTCCATAGACGGACTTCACTACCATATAGCCTTTTTCCTTTTCAAGAATCAAGTTAGACAGATACAGCCCAATGCCGGAGCCTTCTATGTGTTCCACTTCCCGGCTTCTGTAAAAGCGTTTAAATATTTCCGTTGTCTCCTCCTCATGGATACCGCATCCGTTATCTAAAATCTGAATCTCCGTATAGATTTCATAAGGACAAACCTTGATCTGGATTGTGCCTCCCTGCTGCGTGTATTTGATCGCATTCTCCAGAAGATTTACAAAAACTTCAACCGTCCACTTCCGGTTATGGAACAGCAGGATATCCTCATATGGTTCCGAAATTAGCATGATCCCTTTCTTCTCTAGCTTTTCATATACAGTATCTATTGCATCCAGAAGCGTTTTTCTGATTGAGATTCCTTCTGCATCAAATACAATCACATCCTGCTCCAGTTTTACCATCTTAGCCAATGAGCCTATGATCCAGTCCAGCTTATCAATCTGCTTTTTGATTTTTTCAGCAACTTCAGCTTGCTTCTTTTCCTCTAATTCCTGACCGTTTAATATTTCTGTATAGATAGAGAGGTTTGCTAACGGTGTTTTAAGCTGATGCGACATATTGGAAACAAGGCTTTTTACTTGCTCTTTTTCTGCTTCTGCCACTTCCACCTGTTTTCCCAAAACTTCCTGAATCCGATTGATCTTATTTACCAGGGCAGACAGTTCTCCCTCCTGGACATCGGATAGTTCTATCTTTTCCTGATTTAACACACAATCTAATAACCTGTCTATCGAACGATAGGTTTTTCTATTTTTATAAATACTATACCCTGCAGTGAAACATAACAACACCACAAGTATGATATTGAGCATCATGTTCTTATTCCTTCCAAATATATCCCACTCCATGAACGGTCTTTATGAACTTTGGATTGGATGCATCCTCTTCTATCTTCATTCTCAATCTGCTGATATTCACAGAAACTGTATTGTTATCTACATACTTTCCGTCGCTATCCCATATCTGGCTTAAAATCTGTTCCTTTGACAGCACATGATTTTTATTTTCAATCAAGTACATCAGCAGCCGGTACTCTAATTTGCTTAATGTAATTTCTTCCTCATTCTTATAGACTTTACAGGTACTTTTATCAATGACAATATTTCCGGAACATAAATTTGCCGTTTCTGCTTTTTCATTCAGAATCCGTTTCATTCTCGCTTTCAGCACACCAAGTGAAAACGGTTTTGACAGATAATCATTCACCCCCAGTTCCAATGCCCTGATCTCATCCATTTCCGTATCACGGGCAGTCAGCATGATAATGGGAATCATACTGAACCGGCGCACTTTCCTGCACAGATCAAATCCAGTTCCATCCGGGAGGTTGCAATCCAAAAGCACAAGATCATAACTGCCTTTTTTGATTTCCTGCTGTCCCTCTCTTCCGGTTCCCACATCGAAAACCTCATATCCATCTCCTTCAAAAGAAAAGTGCAATCCTTCTCTTAAATCAATATCATCCTCTATGATTAACAGTTTTTTACCAACCATTATTTTCTCCTTTCCAGGAAATCATCACTCTCGTTATTTCACAGTGCCGCACTGACTTTACTCATATCTGTAATAAAATACCAACCATCCGATTGATGGTTGGCAAAGCATTAAATCAACTGCAATTTTCTTTTACAAAATCAACAATATCCTGATTCACTTCCCTAATCCTACTATCCCGTTCCATCTCAGAAATGCTCATCCAATAATACTGTACACCATCAATTTCAAACGAATTATCTTGCATTATATTTGGAAACGTTTTAAGCGTAACTTGATAAAGTCTGTGACAATAAACCCGCATTTCTTTATGATTTTGTGAATATTTTTCATGAATTTTCTGTGACATATATTCAATAGAAATATCTTCGCTTTTTATTTTCAATTCATGTGAGATATGATCTATAATAAATTTTTCATTGTTTTGGTTGGTCTTGTAATTTAAAAACAATTTACAATTCCACTTCGGCTCATCATACACTAAGAATCTATTTGGGAATTCACTATACGTATCTTTTATTGCTATAATAGAATGGTTATGAGTTATTTGGTTTAATTTATTGATATCCTTAAAAAGATCTTCTTTCGAGTAATTATTTTTCGCGCCGGACCATATATCTTTTACACTTTTTGCTGTAAAGAATAATCCCAACATTACAAACGTTGTTTTTATTGCTGCTCCGGGCACGCCAAATATTTCTTTGTAGGTTGCCAAAAAAACCGAAACCAGAAACGAAACCGCGGACAAAAGGCTATCCCAAACTACCTCTTTCCCTATGAATTGTTTCTTCTTTTCCAACAGAAGATCTAGTTCTGTTTCGTCTATTAATATCTTCATAGTAATCACCACACAGAAAAATATGTTATATTATACCGTCTAAAAACATATTTGACAATATACTATGTTATATTTTTATATAAAGTTATCCGTGTATAACCAGTGAGCCCGCTGATATGCCTGCTTCCACTGAAAACGAACCTGGCATCCCCGATGGAGAAGTTTTGCAATAGGCTATCTGTTTTTCAAACATGGTATGACCGGCTGTAACGCCACGGAAAAAAGCAAAAGCCCCTCTTAACCGGAAAGGCTTTTGACATCTTTTATTCAGATATAATTTTGTGCTTTACTTTCCACTCAACGATTCTATCCGCATATTTGCTGGTCATAATGATTCCTACCACAACCATTCCAAAAGAAATGCCCAGAGACATTCCCTCTATAAAATCAAACAGGTCAGATGTTTGTTCTGGTTCTAAGAATAGAACAGTCAAGTAAAATACAAATGTAATACAACCACAAATAAACAGCGAATGCATTCTTTTGATTATTTTTTCTTATACCTTCTGAATATTCTGCTGCCTGCAACAAGGTATCCTTTAACTCTGTATCCATTGTCTCCTTTCTCCTTTCTCCACGAAAGATTTCATTTAGATCAACATCATAAAAATCAGCAAGTTCAACTATCACAGATAAATCCGGAAGATTATTTCCCGTATCCCAGCGAGCAATGCAGGAATTTTCTCTGCAGACAACAAATGTCCCACACCATTTTAAGCATAGAGTCCTGTTCAATTATCCAGATTTTTCAAAATCGCTGGCATGCACCAGTTCTGCCATTCGATTCAATTTGAACATCCGATAGTCATTCCTAAGCAGACAATATCCATAGATGTACCAGCTTGACCATTTGAAAATCAGAAAATAAGGTTCCATCTCCCTCTCAGTATTCCCGCCCGACGCATAATACATAAACTTCAGTGTCTTCCCCAGCTCGATTGCATCCTGAATCAGTTCAATCTTTGGTGACAGAGAATCTTTATTCCACGATGACAGGTCGATAAGAACAGACTCATTTCCACTGATAACATCCGATGATCCAGCCTTGAGTTTTTCCATAAGCTGCCCATAATAATGGCTTCCACTCACACTGTCAAGACTTCGAAGACCTGCCAGAATCATCTGCATATCCCTAGATGTCAGAATCGTCCGATCCATCCTATAACCATCCATAATGCTGATGCCGCCGCCCGCACCCTGTGATGTAAAAATCGGAATGCCGGCCCTACATAAATCTTCAATATCTCTGTTTATCGTTCTTCTTGAAACCTCAAATCTTTCTGCCAATTCCGGAGCAGTAATTTTCTCTTCCTGCAAAAGGATAGAAAGAATACCGATAAGCCTATCTATTTTCATATCACGTTCACTTCCTGATTCATTATACCATCCATAACACGACATCTGTATGTCATGTTCAGTTTATATTATACACAAAATAAAAAGATGTTACATCTAAATTCAACAGGCAAATCCCCATATTCGTCAATATTTTCTCACATTCCCCCATCCCGTGCATACCTTAAATCAGATACTTTTTTGTTCAGGAGGATACTATGAAAAAGAAAACCATCTCATTCTTACTGGCAGGCATACTTCTCGTAAGCCTGCTCCCTGCATGCTCGGCAAATGAAAGCAGTGATCCCGCTGCCGTTCCTGCTGCCACTGAAAGCAATTCCGAAAACACTGCTCACAAAAAAATGACGGAAGTTACTCTAAATGAAGTTGCACATTCTATCTTCTATGCACCGCAATACGTGGCAATCGAAGAAGGGTATTTTGAGGAAGAAGGAATTTCTCTCCAACTCATCACTGGTTTTGGAGCAGATAAAGTCATGACCGCCGTTCTTTCCGGGGAGGCCGATATCGGATTCATGGGAAGCGAATCTTCCATCTACACGTATCAGGAAGGTGCAAATGATGTGATCGTCAACTTTGCGCAGCTTACACAAAGAGCCGGGAACTTTCTTGTCGCAAGGGAAGAAATGGCGGATTTCTCCTGGGATGATTTGAAAGGGAAAGATGTGTTGGGTGGCCGAAAAGGTGTCGTACACTATACAATGTAAATTTTGAAACAATTATTATACTATGTAACTGGATTGATGGACTGAATAGTGTGAAAGCCGCACAAACAGCCGCTTTTTAGTATTTTACATGAGAAAGACGCTTCTGAAAAGAGGTGTCTTTATTGTAACACAAAATTTGACACGATAAAAACCATATTATACTCAAAACAAACCCAACAGTAGAATCATACTACAAATCGGGTTTGTCTAATAATTTCATATATTAAATTTGTTCTTCATTCTACGCTGCCTGCTTATAATCAATTACCGCAATTTCCTGCATCAGTTTCTTTGCCATATTTACAATCATTTCCAGTTTCTCAGCGACTTCATCGGTGTAGTATTTCTCGCCGCACTGGTCACATTCAAGGCATGGAACATTCTTGATTACGATGATGCAGTCTTTATAGTTCACAACGTGGGTTGTGGTACTCTGGATAGTAGTCGTATTTTTACAAAACATACACATATTTATTTCCCCGGTGGCAATCCCGTTTTTTACATCTGCTCTGCTGATATCTCTTTCCTGCATTCGTTCTAAGCGATGACGGACTACATCCATTTTTGTTCCAACATCCAATGAATCAGGCTGCTTCATATAAAACCACCCCTTCTTTCTGTACATTGGTATAAAAAGGATATGCTGCTGCCCATTGCTTAAAATGCTGAAGATTTTTCACAACCGGCATCATCCAGATATCATAGTTTACATTATACTCATATCCCAGTTCTGACAATGCATCCGAGTAAGCATCCATTTCTTCCTGTGTTAAATCCACCAACAACATGATATCAACATCGGAATCGGATGTATAATCACCTCTTGCATAGGAACCATATAAAATGACGCTCTTGAGATGTGCGCCGTAAATCTTTTGTACTTCTGATAAATACTGAGTAAGCAGTGTATGAATTGTTTGTGGCATACAATCGTTCCTCCTTTCTCCTGATAGTTTAAGTATAATCCAAATCAGAAAAATGCGCAACCAGTGTACGAATGTCCACACTGCAATGCTGACATTCTGGCAGATGGTTATAATTTGCCGATAGAAAGCGTATGGAGATATAAATATTTTTCACCGCACTAATCACATTCTGCAACACTTCGCTATATTTGATTGTTAACAACATTCCCCAAAAGTGTCAATGCACTAATGTTTCGTGTATGTCTGATTCCCCAATAACTGATATCCCATCCCGTATAACTCAACATTTAATTCAATCACATTATATTGTTTTTTGTTGATGCATTCTTTCAAAAATTTCTCACGATCTTTTTCTTGTTCGGACATATGATATGATGAATTCATATATATTCCCGCGGCAGCAAATAATTCTTCTGATTGATCTAAATTTAATTCTAAAGCAAAACATAAGCTCCAGAGATAATTGCGATTCGCAGGAATCAATTCTCGAATGATACGTGACAATGTAGTTTTGTTCAGATTTGCTTTGCGTGCTACTGCGGCATCTGTTTTGTTACATTTGAATTTTTCATAAACTTCTTTAAATGACATCATAAACAATTCCTCCTTGTCTTTTTTATTTCAGGATAGCATTTGGGAATTTTTTTCGTTTTTTTCACAGAAAAATATGAAAGTTACATGTCGTGTAACCAAAAAGAATGCTTACAGATGTATACTTATAAGCAAGAAAACCAAAAAAGGAGATATCAAAAATGTTACAATTGACGGATTTATTAGGAACTGGAGATGCCAAAGCAAATGAATTAATTGCAAAATTCATTTCAAAAAGAATCTTGGAAATTGCAGAACCGTTAAAGGATGATGAATGGATGTTAGCCCGCTTTTTTCCAAAGTCGTATCCAAGACACAAAAGAAAAGCAGCTTTTTCAGACTTGATTGCTTTATTGAAATCAGAAAAAACATATATACCAGCACTTATCTTGGAATATGTTATGTATGAACTGATCAGATACGGAATTGAGCAGTGTGAAGCGTGCAATACAAGTACGACTATAAAGATGCAGCAGGAAGATCGAGAATATGTATTCAGTATTTTGAAACAAGAATGTGAAAAAATGATCGCTGATGAAGAGTGCGGAGAAAATGAAGATCCTTGTGAACTTACTGAAAATATGATGTCTGATATTGAAGATTTGGAAAGATGCGTAGAGTCTTGCTTTTGGGATTATGACTTTAAGCTTTTAGATCAAATGAGCGAAAAAGAAATATTCTATTCTGAATTGAACAAGATACTCGGAATCGGCACAAAGAAATCGATTATTTATCAGCCAGGAACAGTTACATATTAAGCTAAAATCCCCTGCCCCATATCCAGGAGCGGGGTATTTTTATATAATAAAGTGAAAAAGTTCCCAGGCCACAAAAATACTCTTCATCGTACGCCGGTTACAGAACCATTTTCCAGAGTAGAAAGTAAAAATAATACTACTGCTTTTCACCAACTAGGAAAGAGACTATCGCTCAAAAATCAATATTGCCGATTTCTGCAAATGACAATATAATAAAAAAAGAAGAGCGCATATAGATAAGGGAGGAACACATACATGACCGAATTTGAGCAGTACTTAGAGAAATTGCATGAAGAAGCAAATGAACGAGCTTATATTGCCCTGAAAGCGCAAAGAAATTATCAACCTGATAGTTATGGAGCTGATGCTTTTGTAGAAGGTTATGTCCGAGGCTATGTGCAAGGCTACATGCAAGGTTGTATGGAATCTGCAACTGAATTCTTCCAAAATAATGATACTATTGACGACGAAATAAAAATGCAAATTTTCTTTGATGAAAAAGTAAAAAATGTAAAACAATTTGTAACGGAATTCCTATCTTATTACAATATGAATGACTAATATATAATATAATAAATCCACATGATTGAAAGCTGGCAATGCTCCATTACATTGACTGTAACAACCGCATCAATAACATGGCGTTTCTCCACGATACATGCAGTGCGTTTACATATCTGATAATGTGGGCATCCTTCTCAAGAGGATGGCATATGGCAAACGTAAAAAAGATTATTTTAACAGCTATCGGAATGATTGGCGGAGCAACGAGAAATCGTATAAAATCAGTTCCGAAATTCAGACCTATTTCTTGTATCAATATAAAAGTGTGATTTTACCTCCATAAAACTCGTATAATTTTGTGATTATGATTGTATTTCGGGAAACTTACGCATATAATGCAGTTTGCGCCCTCTGGCGGTCGCAAATGCGTTTTTCAACGGCCGCTATGCGGAGCAGAACGGCCGCTCGTATTTAGTTGATTGTTGATAAGTTATCGTATGTTTATC
>NZ_JBQHSE010000052.1:0-8899 GCF_052066395.1 Bariatricus sp. HCP28S3_A4
GTTTCTGGACAATTCCATTATATCAAAAGAGCGTTATTTATGCCCTTTTTATTGGCTAAAATATTGAATTTTCAAGGTACAGTACACCTGATTGGTGTGGGAAGTTTGAGTAATTTATTTCTGGATGAAGTAAAGCATTCTTATACAGACTTAATCAATATTTATGTGCAGGACGAGAAACAGAAGCTGCAGGTATTTGAGCGTGGTGGTGTGTATCTTGCAACAAAGAAAATTGGAAAGAACAATCCAAAAGCACACGAGATAGAAACTGATAATCAGAAACGTCAGGAATGGAACAGAGCTGTTGATATGGCATTGATCAACGGAGTATCAGAACCGCAGATATTGGAAGTGAAGCAAAAAGAGATCACTGAACCAATCAAGAAATCTATTGCCCGGCATGGAAACAATCCAGGATTATTTGCCAGAGTTGTAACAGTGGCGGTTGAAGCACTGGAATTTTTGATAGAAAGTGTGCTGTTTAAGAAATCCAGGGAAGTGTCAGAACAGACAAGCACAACACAGGTAGGAACACCAGATGCTGAGCAAGCAGAGAGCATTGCAGAAAATATCGTATCAGAAAGCGTAGCGGAAAAAGAAGAAAAGGCAGAACCGAAGCAGCCAGAAATGACAAGGCTTGCATCAAAGTATCTGAAATTTTCCAAAGTTAAGAAAGAACTGGACGAACAAAATATTGCAATTCAAAAGAAACAAAAACAGCTTTCTGCAAAGAAAAAAGAACTGTCAGAAGTCAAAGGTTGGTTTAAGGGAAGAAAGAAAAAAGATTTACAGGGAGAAATGGATGCACTGACAAGCCAGATCAGAGATATGAAAGATTATCTTCCAAGGATTGTGCAGAAAATCGGTTACAGAAGCGTACAGGAATTTTTGAAAGATTTTAAAGTTTCTCAAACTGAGTATAGCCAGTATCGGACAGCAATAGAAAAATGGAAGAAAGAAACAGGAAAAGAGCCAGTAGCACACAGTATTAGGGCGAAGCTGGCAGAAAAGAAACAGGAAATACAGAATGAACAGAAAAATAAACAGCACACCCGCAAACAGAATAAAGACCGGGGAGCAAGATAGGAGGACAATCATGGAAAAACACATTATGGGAGAAAATGGAATCAGTTATACTTTAGGAGAGGATGGTCTGTATTATCCAGACCTGTACCTCCCGGAAGAGACAGAGTATCCGATTGGAAAGTATGGAATGTTGAGAAAAACTTACTTGAAAGAGCATCGGAAAGGATTATATCTGGAGTTGGTACTTGCTGGAAAGTTAAATGAGCACTTGCATCTGATTGATGAGGAGTGTAATCAGATGATGGACAGACTGGTGGAGCAGATGAAAGAAAAGCAGGGAGTGACAGAAGAACTGAAGATGCAGGATCAGATGGCATGGGTTGGGAGAATGAATAATATCCGGGCTTGTGTGGAGGAGATTATATATAAGACCATTTTGTATAGATAGATTCGATTGAGCATTCTATGATATTTTATTGAATGCGTCAAAAGAAAGTGAGGTACAAAATGATAAACAAATATGGATATGTTCGAGTAAGCACAAAAGATCAGAATGAAGATCGACAATTGGAGGCGATGAAGCAATTAGAAATTTTAGAGAAAAATATTTATGTGGAAAAAATATCAGGAAAGGATTTTAATAGACCGGTGTATCAGAAACTGGTGAAAAAATTGAGAGCAGATGATTTGCTTTATATAAAAAGTATCGATAGATTGGGAAGAAACTATGAAGAAATTTTAGAACAATGGAGAATTCTTACAAAGGAAAAGAAAGTTGACATTGTTGTTTTGGATATGCCGTTGTTAGATACCAGAAGAGGCAAAGATCTTATGGGAACTTTTCTGAGTGACATTGTTTTACAGGTGTTGTCTTTTGTAGCTGAAAACGAAAGAAGTAATATAAAACAGCGACAAGCAGAGGGAATTGCTGTTGCCAAAGCCAAAGGTGTCCGTTTTGGGCGTCCACCGAAGCCATTGCCAAAAGATTTTCATAAGATATATAAGAAATGGAAAGATGGAAAAATATCAGGTGTAGTTGCTGCAAATGCTTGTAATATGCCGATTTCTACGTTTTTGTATAAGGCGAAGTCTTACGAGAATATTGAAAAATAAGAAAGAAGAGAGATTACAAAAAGGTGTACTTTTTTGAATGGATAATTCAATGTGGATTGCTTGTAATTTTTGTAGACAATTCATATTCAAACATTGAAAATCTGTATGTTTCGTTATATAATATGCTTAATATTTTACTTGTAAAAAAAGAAGAGAAATTGCAAAAAAGTACACTTTTAAAAATTAATACTAAAGGAGGAGACAGAGTATGGACGAGGGATTGAAAAATTTAGTGACAAAAGCTGAACAAGGAGATGTAGATGCAATGGTTATGGTTGGTGATTGCTATAACAGAGGATTGCACACAGAAAAAGATGATCAAGAGGCACACCGATACTATAAAATGGCTGCAGACAAAGGACATGTACAGGCTAATTTAATGGTAGCAATAGATTTATTAAATGGAATTGGTACATCTAAAGATAAAAAAGCTGGAACGAAGTATTTGCAAATAGCAGCTGATGGAGGGGCTGCATTTGGACAATATTTATTAGCTTCTATGTATAAAATAGGAGAGATTGGTCTTTTTGGAAGAGAACAGAAGGCTATGAAATATTTTGAAATGGCGGCCAAACAGGGAGATGCAAAATCTCAGGTGGAATTGGCAGATATGATAATGTTGGCAAAGAAATCTAAATATACATTGGATGACATGGTTTTTTGGCTGGTTTGTGCATATCTGCATGGTAATCAAGCTGAAGAAGAGAGCAATGCGGCTTTGCAGAGAATTAATCATTTAATTAGCAATGGAATGCCAGGTGGAAAAGCATATGTAGAAAAAGTTTTGGATAATGTTAAACGGAATTATCAAGTATACCTCAAAAAACCATTTTAGCATAGTATATTTTTGATTAAAGGTGTTGTTGTCGGTGAAACAAAAATAATATTACAAAGGGGGAATATCAGGGGTAATTCCTTGAAAAATAACATGAAAATATCACAATTTATTATTGCCACAGAGCAGGATGATAATCCAAATACATATTTGCTATATAATACTCATACAACGGCATTTGTTGCAATGGAGAAAGAAAAATATAATAAAATCTTTATAGAAAAAGACTTTAAAGAGGATTGTGTACAACAACTTCATAAAATGGGATTTCTCATCGATGATGATTTCGATGAGTTGGCGGCATTAGAAGAATTGCGTATAAAAGGAATGAGTGATCCGGTTCAAAATGTAACGCTGCTTACTACAACAGAGTGTAATGCAAGGTGTTATTACTGTTTTGAAAATGGAATTAAACAATATCCAATGACAAAAAAAGTTGCAGACGCAACGATTCAATATATCATAAAAAATTATCCAGAACCACAATTTGCTATCAATTGGTTTGGTGGAGAGCCACTGATGAACTTTGAAATAATGAAGTATATAACAGAAGAGTTGAAAAAAGCTGGTTATGACTTAATAGCACACATAACAACAAATGGCTCTCTTTTAACGGAAGAAATGCTTGAGTATTTTCAAAAAGAATATTCAGATCTTTCATTTCAGATAACAATTGATGAAATTGGAGAAAAATATGGAAAAATAAAAAGATATGTTGACATTGATGCGAAAGATGCTTATAAGCGTGTAATCAATAATGTATGTATGTTATTGGATCATCATGTTACAACAAATGTTAGATTGAACTTTGCGGCAAGTAAAATAGAGAGAGCGAAGGAAATTTATATACAATTGAAAAAAGAATTTGAAGGACATGATAATTCTTCTTTATATATTTATTTTGCACCGCTTACCTTGGATAGTGATAATGAGATAATAAGCGATTTTCATGGGGATATGGAACATCCATTTCTTCAAGCTGTAAAAACGCAATTTAGTGAAGGATTTCCACTATATAAACCACGTTATGATGGAGATATGGGATTGATAGGTGCATTTGGATTAATGCCTAATGCATTTTCTTGTGGAATGACTACTAAAAATAGAATATCAATTGATGCGGATGGTACATTATATAAATGTCATCGTTTATCCGGAAAAAAAGAATTCGCATGTGGAACGGTATTTGATGGTATATCAGAAGATAATAGTATATATCGAATTTTTAGAAATACTACTATAGAGGACGAAGAATGTAAAAAATGCAATCTGCTACCAATTTGTCAGGGAGGATGTAAATCGCAGAGAATATTGTATGGAAATAAGCAAAAATGCCATCGAATTCGCCAAATACAAAAAGAACTTGTTAATCTTTATTATAAAGAAATGAGTAAAAAAATGTAAAGAAGGGAGGTGAAAATATGACAGTTATCAGAGAAGGATATTCAGAAGAAATGCTCAAAGTTGTATTTGAGCATGTAGCATCTGGTTCTTGCACTACATGCTGCGATACATGTTCCAATGATTAATATGGAGTAGGTCGATTATTGTTATTGGAAATGTATTAATAATTGAAGGGAGGGCGAGATATATGGCTGAGTTATTTCTTAACAGTGCAGAAAAAAACGAACTGACTGAGATGATTGAAAAGGCAGAAAAGAAATATGGCACTGAAGGATATAGTTTTGATCCTGGTTTTGCCACATATTCCTGTAGCTGTACAGCTCATAAAAAGTCTTGTGGTTGGGATTGATTTCTAACGCATACAAGTACATGTGAAACAGTGGGAGTTTAGCTATAGATTATGGTTAAATTCCCGCTGTATCTTATAGAGGAGGTTAAGCGTGGATAAAGATCAAAAAAAAATCATGCTTCTGTTAACGGAAGAATGTAATTTAAATTGTGTATATTGTTATGAACATTTTAAGAGTAAAAGAAAAATGAGTTTTGACACAGCGAGAAGTATTTTAGACAATTTTTACAGTTCTTCTAAACCAGGAGATACTGTTTTGATAGAGGTATTTGGTGGAGAACCATTTACTAATTTTGAACTTATAAAGCAAATCGATGATTATGTCATGACAATGTATGGAGATCGGAATACTTTTTTTGAAACCACAACGAATGGGACTCTTGTACATGGAGAAGTTCAGGAGTGGTTAAAAGAGAGAAAAGAACGATATATGGTATCATTAAGCCTTGATGGTACAGAGACTATGCAAAATAAGAATCGTCCTTTTTTATCTGGAAAAGGTAGTTATGAAAATATTGATATAGATTTTTTTGTTACTACATGGCCTGAATGTCAAGCAAAATTAACGATGTCAGAATATACCCTTCCTTCGCTTGCAGAGGGAATAATTAATCTATATAAATTGGGCTTTTTTGCAGATGCAACTCTTTCAACAGGTGTTGATTGGAATTATTCAAAGAATGAAGAACTTTTTGTAAGAGAGCTTGAAAAATTAGTTGATTATTATACAGATAATCCTGATATTAAGCTTTGTACAATGTTGGATTATGATTTAAGATTAGTATTTTCAAAGCTAAATAAAAAATTGCGATTCTGCGGAGCTGGAGAAATGACAGCGTGCTATGACATAGATGGAAATGTGTATCCATGTCAAGGATTTGCCCCGGTATCTATAGGCGAACAAGCAGAAAATTTTAAAAATTATGATGCATCTAAATTTGATCTTATAAAAGAAAATCCTTGTTATGATTGTAAATTCTTTTTTTTATGTGCAAATTGTTATAGTGCTAATTTGGTTACTACAGGGTGCTGTCACCTTGTGGATGTTAATCTTTGTTATTCATATAGATTATGCATTCTTGCGAGTGCTAAAATTCAATTTAGAAGGATAAAGAATAAAAAGACGGAACTGACAGAGGATGATAAATTAATTCTTAAGGCAATAAGCGTTATACAGGAAGAAATCTCTGATAATCAAAGCCGTTTGAATGGTGTTGTAGGACATGTATGTGATCAGTATAAAAGATGTAAATAATATACTCGAGAAGTATGAATTAGGAAACAGCGGAAAGGCTGTAGCTATTGAAATATTACAATATTATCAGGTAGATGAAAAAATATGTATAGTTATTTTGATAGAAACTATTCTTCATGTAAGATACGTTATGAAATTATTGTCTGATAAATGGATTTGTGTTGAAGAAGAAGAAAAACGCTCGGAATTTTCGGAACTTTTACGGGGTAATGGACTGCCTGTACCTCAAAAATATAAGGTGAAAAATAGATATATAGGATGTTTTTGTTTTGGGGAGGTAGAGTTTAAGGTTACAATAGAAGATTATTTTGGAGAGAATCTTAAAACAGTATCATTTGGAAACATAAAAACTCTTGGAAGATTACTGGCAGATATGCATAAAATATCAATAAACCATGAATATCATTTGAAAAAGGGCTCAACATATTGTGCATTATTTTCTGGAAGAGTAGGTATAGATAGAATATGGGGAGAAAACAAAAGTATTCTACTTAAAGCCAATTTATACAAAAAAGTCAAAGCTATTCATGAAATGTCAATTAATAAAATTAAAAATATGTGGACAGACTTGCCTATTTATGCAGTTCATGGAGATTTGGGATTACTAAGCAATGTAACTATTTATAATAATCAATATGGTATTATAGATTTTAATCTTTCAGGAGATGAAGTATTGTTAAATGATATGCTGATAACATGGTATAGTTCGGTATATTCATTTGACATTGCATTAATATTATCTTTGAAGGAACGAATTGAAAATAGAAAAATATTTTTTAGCTCGTATCTTAATAACCGAAATTTAAATACTAAAGAACAGGAATATTTATATGATATGGCATGTATTATAAATGGAGTTTATTTTAACCGTTTTGTAGCGTTATTAGCGAGTAAAGGATTTAAAAAGAGTGTAAAAAAAATGATTCCACATATTACTGCTAACTATTATTGTTTAGATTCGGATATAGACATTCAAAGTGAATTACAAGAGGAACTAAATGTATTATATTGAGGAATTATTGTCTGGAATGGAGGTTGAATTATTTGATTGCTTCAGATATGGTAATTAAGTTAGAACAGATATATAATAAATTATTAAACGATAATGGTATAGAGAAAGATATTTCGAATATCGATTCTTTGGGAATAAATGTATCTGAGTATCAAAATGATTTTCCATTCGAATTGAAAGTATATTATCAGCCGGAAGAGGATATAGAAAAAAAGGAGAATGATCCCGAACTTATTCAATTTGTGTTTGATAAAAAAATGGTAAAATACAGATGTGCTGTAAAGGGGACTAAGCTACAAAGAAATTATGTTGTACTTGACAATCAAACATATTCAAATATGAAGAAAGTTTCTGAAAAAATAAAAAAAATATTTCCTGATTTACGAGAAGATATAGGTGAGATACCTGTATTAATACCAGAAAAAGAAAAAAAGTATTTGCCAATTCATATTTTGGGAGTTAAGAATAATAAATATGGAACTGCAATAAATATGGAATGGCTGTTGAGAGATTATTTAGATGATGAAAGAAAAATATATGTATATAATGATATGTATTATAAGGATTATATTTTGAATTTGAAATCACCTCAATTTAGCAAATTAATGAATTTTATTCAAGAAGATTATGGAGATGCAATTAATGTGGGAAAGATGCATTTATGGCTTATGGCAATAGATTATTTCCCGGATTATAAAAGTAAATATAAAATTTATTTGAAAATGGATGGGTATAATTTATCTATTTCATATCTTGTTAGAAAATATTTTGGAAGTCAATATGGATTTGTATTAGCCAATTCAGTAGATGAATTTATAAAACAGCATCCAGAATTGAAATTATATGGATTTGCAGTATGTGTAGATGATAAGGGAAAAAAATCAATCAATATGTATTTTATTTCGAGAAAGGAATAGAAAATGCCAAGGTGGAAAAGAGAGCAATATATGGATGCATCTGGTGCATGGAGAATGCCAGATGATGATTATGTAGATTATTCGGGCTGTTGGAGAAAAGCTGATGACTTTTACATAGATGCATCTGGTGCATGGAGAGCACCCGATGACGATTATATTGATGAAAGTGGAGCGTGGAGAAGACCTGGGGAGCAATATATAGATCATTCAGGAGGGTGGAGAAACTAAACAATTGATGCTTTATAAAAAGAGGTTTGCTTTTTGACGCTGATTTGTTATAATACAGTCGTGGCAACAAATTGGCAACAGAAAATCAGCGAGCCAAAATAATATATGCAACAGAAATAAAATAACGGCAAAAAAGATACAAAACTTAAACAAATATATTTAAGAATATCTTTGGACTTGTCGAGTTTGAGTAGCACATTTTTTGCTCGAAACCCTATAGATTAAGGGTTTCGGGCACTTTTTTTATTTTCGTGATACACTTTTGATACACTTTTTGTAGCCAAAAGATCTTATGAAACAAATCTTTGAGTAATTTCTTATATCCAAAAAGGATATTTTTATTCCGAAAATATGTCTATTTTTCCAAAAAACAAAAAATTTCATAACTGCTTTAGTAATACACAATATTTTATCCCATATGTATTTTGAAAGAACAAATACAGAGTGAGGAGGATAAGTTATGTATAAAACAGATGTATTTATTTCAGCAGAGGAAATTAAAGAGATAGTTGGTATTTCCAAATCAAAGGCCTACAGTCTAATTCAGGAATTGAATGCAGAGCTTAAAGAGAAAGGTTATTTAACAGTTACCGGAAGAGTGAGCAGAAAATATTTTGAAGAAAGATTTTATGGCTTACTAGAAAAAGAATAGGAGCTTCTTGTATAATTCAAATATAAGGAATTCCAAGAAAGAAGGTTGAGAAAAAAATACCTCAGTGTAAAATAAGATTACTGACTTTGCACGGTTAGTAAAAAATCT